>JBMOEO010000026.1:0-39337 GCA_049318945.1 Phototrophicaceae bacterium
ACCAGCGGAACGAATATTGCCGCCTGTGTGCTGGAAACCGAACGCCTCGCTTTACAGGTGCATCAACGCAAGACGCAAGGCTTCATCGTGGATTATACGACCTATTACTATGAGACAACTTCTGCCCAAGAAGCGCATTATCTGTGTGCCCTGCTCAATACCCCCCATGTGAACGATGCCATCAAAACTTTTCAGTCGGCAGGCACGTTCGGGGAGCGTGATATACACCGCACCCCGTTTGAGGCGTGCGCCATTCCGCCGTTCACGGGGACGGACGCGCGTCATGTGGAGTTGGCACGCTTGAGCCAAGAGGCTCATAGCGACTTGCAGAACATCCTCGAAGGGGGCAAGAAGTTCTCGCTCACGAAGTTGCGGAGCAAAGCACGGGGCACGGTGACGGAGAAGCTCGCCCGTATGGATCAGCTGGCGCGTGAGGTGGTGGGGTAAGCCCCTAGCCCTCCCCTAAATCCCCTCCTGACGAAGTGCGCCCCCATCCCCCGACCCCTTGCCCCCACTTCGTGGGAGAAGGGGTGAAAATATATTAGCGCGTGTGCGCAAAGTCCCCTCTCTCACAAGCGAAGCGCAGTGGGGGAGGGGATTTAGGGGTGGGGGCTTACGCGCGGGGAAGGGGGGCTAGAACTGGCGCGACCAGCTACGGGGCCAACGCTCCACCACGACTTTGGTTTGCGTGTAGAACTCTACCCCGTGATGCCCTTGCGCGTGCAAATCACCAAAGAAGCTATCGTTCCAACCGCTGAAGGGGAAGAACGCCATCGGCGCGGCAACCCCGATATTCACCCCAACATTTCCTGCGTCCGCCTCATAGCGGAACTGACGTGCCACCGCCCCGCTGTTGGTGAAGATGCACGCCATGTTGCCATAGTTGCGAGCGTTCACCAATGCGATCGCGTCTTCCACCGATTCCGCGTGCATCAAACTCAAGACGGGTCCAAAGATTTCAGTATGAGCAATCTCGCTATCGTGGGGTACGTCGCTTAAGACGGTGGGATAAAGCCAGAAGCCATCATCATAACCGCTCACCGACTTGTTGCGCCCATCCACCAAAACTTGAATGCCGTCCTGTTCACCCTTTGCCAAAATCCCCTCAATGCGGGTTTTGCTCTCGCGGCTAATCACGGGTCCCATCTGGGTTGTGTCGTGCATGCCATAGCCCACCACGCGACTGGAGGCAACATCGGCGATCTGCTCGGTGAAGGTGTGGCGTGCTTCGCCCACCGTGATGGCAACCGAAGCGGCAAGGCAACGTTGCCCAGCACAGCCAAACGCGCTGTCCGCCATGATGCGCGTGGTCATGTCCATGTCAGCATCCGGCATAATCACGACGGGGTTCTTTGCCCCGCCCTGGCATTGCGCCCGTTTGCCGTTGGCAGTGGCACGGCTATAGATGTAGCGGGCAACGGACGTGCTTCCCACGAAGCTAACCGCGCGGACATCGGGATGATCGAGGAGCGCGTCAACGGCTTCTTTGCCCCCGTTAACCAGTTGCAAAACGCCCTTCGGGAAGCCCGCCATCTCAATCAGTTCAAACAACTTAGCAGAGGTCATGGGGACTTTTTCACTGGGCTTCAAGATGAAGCAGTTGCCGGTTGCCACCGCATAAGGTAAGAACCACAGCGGGATCATGCCGGGAAAGTTAAACGGGGTGATCGCCGTCACCACGCCCAGCGGTTGGCGGAACATGTGTTCATCAATCCCCTGTGAGATGTCTTCGCTATTATAGCCCTGCATCATCAAGGGCATGCCACACGCCACCTCAACATTTTCAATCCCACGACGCATCTCTCCGACGCTCTCTTTGAAAGTCTTGCCACATTCGTTGGTGATGATCGTGGCAATCTCGTTCAGGTGTTCTTCCAACAACATCTTAAATTTGAATAAGTATTGAATACGGTTGGCAACCGGGGTCATGCGCCATTCGCGGAAGGCGACTTTGGCGGCATCCACCGCTTGGGCGACGGTGGCTTTGGGGGTCATCACCACTTCGGCAATCATTGCCCCTTCGGCAGGGTTCAACACTTTTTGTAAGTCGGACGTGTCAGCGTCTGTCCACTGACCGTTGATGTAATCTAAAACTTTTTGAGTCATCTTGGTTATCCTCATGAATAAGCGACACCCCATCTTGGGGAAGGGGGATGTGCAAGCAAGAACCTATTTTTCTAGCATAGCATAATCGGGATAGGTAGGGGATGGGGGAACTTTTTAGTACAGCTTGGTTTGTGGCGTGCGCCAATACACCGAGCCATCTAAGAGGCGGTTGATGTACCCGTGTTCAAACAACTCACGGCGGAGCAATGCCCAATCCTGAAAGGTGTGCCACTCGTTGAGTAGGGCGTTCACCTCGCGCTCGGTGTATTCACGCCCCACTTCAAACTTGGTCGCCAAATATTGCAAGATGAGCGTTTGGTCATGGCTGTGCTTCTTACGGGTAGGGAAGCGCACCACGCGCCCATCTTCATCTAGGAAATGTGCCAACCGCTCATCAGGATAGGACTTCATCATGCTCACTGTTCCGCATTTTGTAGGTTACTGTTACGCATTCCCGATGGCAGGTTCTGCCTCTAGCTTGAACACGATGCGCCCCTCTGAACCGCCCCCAGCGTGGGTAATCACCAGCGTATAATCGCCAATGGCAGGGAGGGTGTAGCGTTTTACATCAACCGCCATCTGTTCGCCCCCGTCATCATTGACGAAGATGGGCACGCCGTCCGCATCCAAGATAATCAGCACGGGATCAACGTTGTTGCGTGGGGAATAGATCTCCGCTTGAATGCGCATGGGGCGGTCAACGGAATAGGGGATACGATAGACCCAGCCTTGTTCCATGCGCAATGCTAAATCTGCGGTGTCGTCTTGAATGGGGTCTAGCACAAAAGTTTCGGTCTCGGTGAGGGTTGCCCAGCGGTAGTAATCCGCGCTGGCGTTTTCCATATCCCCTAGCCAATAGTAGCTGTAACCCCGATTGAGAAAGCCCCCGGCGCGTTCAGGATCAAGCTCCACTACCTTTGTATTGTCCGCTATGGAAAGCTCATGCTCTCCCAGTTGGGCATACAACAACGCACGTGAAAAGTAGGTGGAGGGGTTGTCAGGCTCAAGCGCGATCATCTCCTCATAGTCGGTCAAGGCGTTTTCAGTCTGCCCGATGAATTGGTAGATTTGAGCGCGGTACGTGCGATAGACCAAGTTAGCAGGCTCAAGGTCAATCGCGCGGGAGTAGCTGGCAATGGCAGCATCAGCATCCTCTTGCAACAAGTGCCATTCCGCCCAGTAGATATGTACGATGGCGGATTGGGGGGCAAGGCGTTCTGCCTCGTCATAGCTGGCTTGTGCCAAGTCATACTCATTGTTGATGGTGTAGCCCAAGCCCAACGCCAGATAGGCTTGGCTATTTTGTGGGGCAAGTTTGACGGCTTGCAATCCGTCGGCGATTGCCAAGCGTGGGCGGTTCAAGCGTGAAAGCGCGGTTGAACGCCCAATCAGCGCGTCAACGTCGTCGGGGTGATCGCGCAAGATCAGGCTGAACGCATCCAACGCCTCCGTGATGAGACCGTCATCCAGCAACTTTTGCGCTTCTTCTATCGTCGCTATATCTGTTCCATCGGTGGTCTGTGCGAACACCCCTTCGCCCAAGCCGAACGCTAGGGCAAGCAACACCAAGACAATCCAACGCTTCATCATTCATTCTCCAATTGTAACGCTTGTGCAATACACGCAATCACGCTTGCCTGTACGGTGGGCAGGGGTTGTTCCGCATCAATGCGGACGAAGCGGCGATGCGCCTCTGCTTCCATCAAGGCGCGGTAGCCGTCTACCACGCGCTGACGAAACTCCGCATGCGTGGCATCCAAGCGGTTGAACTCTTCGCCAAACAGCGAGGCATCATAGCGACGATTGAGGGCAACTTGTGGGGATAAATCCAAGAACAGCGTGAGGTCAGGCGTAAGCCCCCCTGTGGCAAATTCGGTGATGATCCGCAAGGTCGCCAAGTCTAGCCCATGTCCATAGCCCTGATAGGCAAAGGTGGAATCATAGAAGCGATCGAGCAAGACCACCCCCCCACTTGCCAAATGGGGGCGAATGACCTCATTGACCAATTGCGCCCGTGACGCGCTAAACAGCAATAACTCCGCTGATGGGGTCATTGCCTTGTTCTTGTGATCCAACAAGACCGTGCGAATTTGCTCGCCGATTTCCGTACCGCCCGGCTCACGGGTGGCGAGTACGTTCACCCCACGCGCTTTAAGGAAAGCGGCAGTCGCCTTCATGTGGGTGGACTTCCCCCCCCCGTCAATGCCCTCAAAAGTGATGAACATGGAATATCCCTAGCGTGATTCAGTGGACATATAAATAATGGTGACACCCGCGCCCCCTTCGTTGGGGTTCGCCTCCGCCACTTTGATGATGAGCGCGTGGCTATCCAACATATCACGGATTGCCTTGCGTAACGCGCCCGTTCCCTTCCCGTGGATGATCCGCGCAAAGGGTAAGCCGGACAGGTAAGCGGCATCAATGTATTCATCTAAGCTACGCAATGCCCCTTCCACCCGTTGCCCACGCAAATCTAGCTCTAAGCCGGGCGACTTGGGCGGGGTGATGGTGTCTTCGCGTTCAGTTTCTGGGCGTTCACGCCGACGCGATACTTCCTTCTGGGCGATCTTGCGATCTAGCTTGGTGGCTTTGCGCATATCCTGCAAGGTGGCGCGGACTTTGAGCGCACCCACCTGTACCATCGCCTCCCCTTTGGTATTGAGTTCTTCGATCACACCTTCCACCTTGAGCGATTCCAACCACACCGCATCGCCCAATCGTGGTCGCCAACCATCGTCTGCCACGTCAGGAACTTGCACCGCCTCATTTTCGTTGAGGGGGGCTTGAGCATATTCAATTAGTTTGGTGCTGGCATCCTGTATCGCTTGCAACTGTTCCAACGGGAGCGATGCTTTGCGCAAGTCTTGGCGCAAGCGTTTAACCTCCTTGCGGAAATCCTCAATCTCGCCTTCTGCCTTACGGCGGGCATCAATCAAAATGTTACGCCGTTCATCCTCCAGCTTGCTCAAGCGTTCGCGTAGTTCCAAGCGTTCGGCTTCGATCTGCTCCAGCATGTGGGCAATCTGTGCTTCTTTGCGCGGGATGTCTTCGCGCGTGCGGTGGATTTCGTCCAGCAGTTTATCCGCGTCTAGGTCTTTAGAGGCAACCATCGCGCGGGCATCCTCAATGATGGCGGACGGAAGCCCCAAGCGTGTGGCAATCGCCAGCGCGTTAGACCGCCCCGGCAACCCAACGATCAGGCGATAGGTGGGAGCAAGCGTCTCAAGGTTAAATTCTACGCTGGCATTGCGCACGCCGTCGGTTTCCACCGCATAGGTCTTCAACTCTGGGTGATGCGTTGTCACCATAGCGGTGGTGCGCCGTTGCAACAAGTGATTCATGATCGCGCGTGCCAATGCTGAGCCTTCCGAAGGATCGGTGCCCGCGCCCATCTCATCCAACAAAACCAACGTGGTAGGATCGCACGCTTCTAAAATACCAATGGTGTTGGTCATGTGGGCGGAGAAGGTACTCAAGGATTGCTCAATGCTCTGCTCATCCCCGATGTCGGCGTAGATCCCCTCGAACACCGAGAGGGTCGCGCTTTCGGCAGGGACGTGTAGCCCAGTTTGTGCCATCAATGCCAACAAGCCGACCGTCTTAAGGGCGACAGTTTTCCCCCCCGTATTGGGACCGGTGAGGACAAGAGCAAAGGTATCCTGACCAAAGTCAACATCAATCGGCACAACGCGCCCGCCGGGGATGAGAGGGTGACGCGCTTGGGTGAAAGTGATGGTACTGCCGGGGTGGTTGGGATACGCCGCCCGCTCGTTAAAGCCCACCAACGTGGGGGCGGTTGCTTGAAGCGCGTCCGCATACATTGCTTTAGCAATCAACACATCCACATACGCCAAGACTTCTATCGTGCGGATGATCTCATCAGAAACTTGGGCGACGCTCTCGGTGAGCGTGGCAAGGATGCGCCACACTTCCTTTTCCTCTTGGATTTGCAGATCGCGCCATTCATTGTTCAGTTCAACGGTGGCTTCTGGTTCAATGAAAATCGTCTGTCCACTGGAGGAAGTATCATGCAGGATGCCCTTCAAGCGTCCTTTGAAATCCGCCTTGACGGGCACCACATACCGCCCATTGCGCATGGTGATGATCGGCTCTTGCAGGTACTGGGCATATTGCCCCCCATGAATCATGCGGTTGAGCTTGGTTTGAAGTCGCTCAAAAGCCGCCTTGAGGTCGCGCCGAATCACGGCAAGGCGTGGGCTTGCGCTGTCACGCACTTGGGCATCATCATCAATAGCGGTGACGATCTCATCTTGCAACGATGGACATTCTTCCATCTCCTGCACAATCGCGCTCACCAATGGGTAGACATGTTCCATTCGCCCAACGGTGCGCTTGATGGTGGTGGCGCGTCGGAGCGTATTGCGAATGTCTAGCAAGACCTCCGCTTCAATCACCACGCCACGTACCGCCCCGATGGCGGCTTGGCGCACGTCGCGCACGCCCCCCATGTTGAGTTTGTTCTCGTTCTTGTCAAGCAACGTGCGGACTTCCGTCACTTCTTGGATGCGCGTTTGTGCCTCGCCTAAATCAGTCGTGGGATAAAGAGCGCGTGCCAACTCTGCCCCAGCAGAAAAGGTGGTGTAGCGTATCAGTTGGTCTAAAATTTTAGGAAATTCTAGGGTAGTGAGGGTTTTCTCTTGAATCATGATTTCATGCACTCTCTGGATGTGGTTGCATTATAACTAAGGTTGTGCCTGCAATGCAAAGTGTGGCGTTCCATCCACTGCCATTTTGCTATGCCTCATGGTTCTGATCTCGAAAAAGCCACACTTTCGGCGACAATGAACCCAAGCCCAATCGGGCGTATCGTATCGCAAGACCGCTCAAGGAGTGTTGCTATGATCCAACTGATTGATAGTCATATCCATTTTTGGGAGCCAACTCAACTGAACTATGCTTGGCTTAAAGACGTGCCTGCCATCAACCGCGCTTATCTGCCGTCGGATTTGCCCACGCAGGGGGACGGCTGGCAGATGGAAAAACTGGTATTTGTACAGGCGGATTGTTCCCCCACGCAAGGGCTACAGGAGGCGCAATGGGTGACGCAACTTGCCCAAGAAGATGCTCGCATTCAAGGCATCGTGGCATTTGCCCCGCTTGAACAAACCGACTATGCCCAGCATCTTGAGCAACTCCAAACGCTCCCGTTGGTCAAAGGGGTGCGTCGCCTCATCCAGTCGGAGGACGCGGGGTTCTGTAAGCAACCTGCTTTTATACGTGCGGTGCAGGCATTACCGCGCTATGGCTACAGCTTTGATATTTGCGTGGTGCATCATCAGCTGGGGGATGTGCTGGAATTGGTTGCCCAATGCCCACAAGTGGCGTTCGTGTTGGATCATCTGGGCAAGCCCCCCATCCGTGAGGGGGAGATCGAACGTTGGAAGCGCAACATCAATCTGCTCGCTCACTTTGAAAACGTGGCGTGCAAGTTTTCCGGCATGGTGACAGAAGCGGATTGGGAGGGCTGGAATATGGCGCATTTGCAACCCTTCGCCGATGTCATGCTGGATGCGTTTGGGGCTGAGCGCGTTCTCTTTGGGGGAGATTTCCCCGTTCATGAACTCGCTTTCCTCAACTATCACGGCTGGGTGAACACTGCCCTCACCCTGTTGGAGGGCTTATCCGAGCAAGAGCTTCATGCTATCTTCTATGCCAATGCCCAACGATTGTATCGCTTATAACGTTTAATTATTTTTATCAGGAGATGAAAGGCATGTTGACCGTAAAAACTGCCGCCGATTTGCCCGATCACAAATTGCCCATCGTTAGCATTGGGATGGGGGGGATCGTCCATGATGCCCATTACCCTGCCTATCGCCTCGCCGGTTTAGAGGTGGTGGGCGGGTATGATGTTAACCCAGAACGCGCCCAGATGATGGCGCAGAAATTTGGTGTGCCCACTGTGTACAGCAGTTTGAGCGAAGCCTTTGAGCAGGCACCGCCTGATGCGGTCTTTGATGTTTCGGTGCCGGGTAAAAATATCCTAGAGATTTTGCAAGCCATGCCGAACGGGCGGGCGGTTTTGATTCAAAAGCCGATGGGCGACACCCTAGCGGAAGCCCGTCAAATCTTGCAACTTTGCCGAGAGAAACACCTAACCGCCGCCATCAACTTTCAAATGCGCTTCATGCCCCACATCATCGCCGCCCGCGACATGCTTCAACAGGGGTTGATTGGGGACTTGTGGGATATGGAAGTGCGCATGCAGCTTTACACCCCGTGGTCAACTTGGCCCTTCTTGCTCCCCTTGCCCCGTTTAGAAATTTTGTATCACAGCATCCACTACATTGATCTAGTGCGTTCGTTTTGTGGCAACCCGCAACAGGTCTATGCCAAAACCCTCAAGCATCCCATCGCCAACGAATTAGCCCCCACCCGTACCACCATGATCTTAGACTATGGGGATAATCCGCGCGTCAACATCATGACCAATCATGGGCACATCTATGGGGATGATTACGAACAATCCTATGTGAAATGGGAGGGAAGCCGTGGGGCAATTTATGTTCAGGCAGGCTTGAATATGAACTATCCACAAGGGAAAGCGGACAAGTTCCAATACTTGCTACTCCAGCACGACACCCCACGCGATCAACAGCATTGGCAGTCTATGGAGGTTGAGGGGTCATGGTTTCCACATGCCTTCATCGGCACAATGTGTAGCCTACAACGCTATGTAAATGGCGAGAGCGACACGCTACCCACTTCAGTAGAGGATGCCTACTACACGATGGCAACCGTAGAAGCCGCCTATGAGAGTAGTGCGATGGGTGGGGTGACGTTACAACAGCCCTAAGCCCGTGATTTGCTCCATCATGCTGGTTAGCGTGATGGAGTGCTGATGGTGGTTTCGCAATGGGGGCAAACCCATAATTGGGTGATGCTGTAGCCCATGCGCTTGGCAACCGCGGGGGGCCAAGTTTGCTCTCCTAGTAGGGTGAATGTGCCATGTTGGTGGCAAGATGGGCATAGCGTGGGGGGAATGTGGGCTGGCGGAAGTTCCCGATCTAAGTTATGAGGTTGTACCAACATAAAAAATGCCTTGTCTAATGATGCCCTATTCAACACTGTTTTAATTATATAACCAATGTAACAAAGCCCATACGGAATTTACATCCCCCAAACAAAACCCTCACGTAAGGCTTACGCATTCCCAACTATAAAAAAAAGTAAGGCACTCCCTGAAGAGAAGTGCCTTTACCTTTTATATATATTGCTACCAACCGTCTAGTTAGTCACCCGTAGCAGGTGCAATCGTGCTTTTGCCGTTCTTCTCAGCAACCTCAACGCCTGTTGTGCTGTTGTTGACGGGGAACACATCGGGCCACGCGGAGGCACCGTGCTCATAAACATCAATCCCGATTTGGTCAGCGATGGGGTTCACACGCAAACGGTTCACCATTGCCAAGCCTCCGAACATCAAGGTTGCGGTGACAGCCGCCCAAGCGATGGTTGCACCCGAACCAATGAATTGGGCAATCAACAAGTTCCAGTCGCCGGTGATGAATAGCCCACCTTGACCGGCATACGCTGCGCCAGCGGCGAAGGGTCCGTTGAAGAGGAGTTGAGGCTGTGCGAACAACCCAACGGCAATTGTGCCGAAGATACCGCAAGCACCGTGTACCGCGAACGCTCCAACAGGATCGTCAATGCGGAGAGATTCAATCAAGTCTGCGGCAAGGATCACCAAGACCCCAGCAACCGCACCAACCACAGCAGAAGCCCATGGAGCAAAGAAGCCACATCCAGCGGTGACGGCTACCAACCCAGCCAACGCACCGTTCAAGGTTGCTGCCAAGTCCCATTTGCCCGTGCGGAAGTAGACGAACATCAGGGTGACGCACACGCCAGCACTTGCCCCAAGCGTGGTATTGAGTACGGTTAAGCCCATCAACCCATCATAGCCAATCGCGCCCAATGTGGAGCCGGGGTTAAACCCATACCAACCGAACCACAGAATCATCGTGCCCAATGTGGCAAGCCCAAGATTGTGGGGGGCAGGGAGCGGAAGCCATTCACCATTAGCACCCTTACGACCTGCACGAGGACCCAGGATGATTGCGCCGACAAGAGCAATAACCCCGCCTACCGTGTGAACCACCGTGCTACCAGCGAAGTCATGGAAGCCCCATTGTGTTGCTAACCATCCTCCACCCCATGCCCAGTGAACCACAACGGGATAAATCACCACAGCGATGATCGCGCTGTAAATCAAGTCGCCCACGAAATCGGTACGCTCTGCCATTGAGCCGGTGGTGATGGTGCTGGCGGTGGCGGCAAAGGCGAATTGGAAGAAGAAGAAGGTGAGGGTAGAAACATTCAAGATGCCGAACTTAGCATATTCAACGGTTTCGCCAAAGGTGATCGCCCCGCTGAGGAAGAACAAATCTGTACCGAAGAAGCCGTTAGAGGTTGTGCCAAAGGCAACACCAAACCCAACCGCCCACCAGCATAAGCCGGTTAAGCCTGCGTCAATGAAGTTTTCAAGCAGCGCATTGACCACGCCTGTTTGACGGACCAACCCAGCTTCTAGCATAGCAAACCCGGTTTGCATGAAGAAGACGAGGAAGCCCGTCAGCAAGAGCCATGAAGTATCAATGGAAGCCTTCATGCTGCTGATGTCGCTCGCAAGGCTTTCAACGGTGGGGGCATCCTGTGCAAAGGTTGCGTGTGTCCCAAACATGGCAAGGATGATTGTAGCGATAGCTAAAGCAGATATACGCCGTATCAGTCTTTTAGAGGGGAGCTTAAACATCATGGGTGATCCTTTCTTCGATTAGGTTGTGTGTTTTGTACATACAGAAGAATAGAATGGGCGGAGATTAAAAGTTATGGAAGAGATTCCTAAATCTATTTTAAGTTTGTTTGTGAATTTATAACAAATAAGTTTTTGCTTTGTGCGTACTCCACCACATAAAATAGTGAATATGACTATAATATCTGCTCAACAAGATCATATAGCGTACTTAACGCCTCCGTCAATTGTTAGTCCTCGTTCAACAACAAACATATTTTGTGAATAATAACCAAATGATCGCGCTGTTTTTAGGTAAAATCTTTACGGTGTGGGGATGGCAAAGGATGATCGAATGACCGCTAAATACGGTACAATATCCTTATTGGATTGCTTACAGAAGGACAACATACCCAATGAAACTGGTCGTCTTGGCAGATATTCATGGCAACCTAACCGCGTTAGAAGCGGTCTTGAGCGATTTAGCCACCCACACCCCTTATGATGCCTTGTGGGTTTTGGGGGATTTGGCATCACACGGCACGCGCCCCAATGAATGTGTCACGCGCATTCGTGAACTGGCAACCGAGCAGGCAGAAAAGGTCAAGGTGATTGGGGGCAATACCGAACGCTATCTCATCACCAATGCCCGCCCACGCCGTCAGGTGATTCAAGAAGAGGGTGCGCTTGATGAAACCCGCGCTAAATTCGCCCAAGAGGATCGCCTGTTTGAGTGGTCACGCAATCAATTGTCATGGGAAAACTTTAGCTATTTGGGCGGTTTAATCGGTAAAGAGTGCGCAACCTATGTCCCCAATTTTGGGCAGGTGATCGGCTATCATGCTGTGCCCGATAATGATGAGATGAGCATCACCGACAGCACGCCTGATGATGTCATCTTGGACAGCGTGCTAGATCGCCCTGCACGGTTGGGGGTGTATGGTCACATTCACCGCCAAGTGAACCGCACTATCGGCAACTTCCGCTTGGTCAATCCGGGGAGTGTCGGGCTGAGTTTTGAAACGCCTGCACATGCTCAATATGCTATACTGGAATTTGTGGAGGGACAACTCGCGCTAGAGTTGCGTGCCATCCCGTATGATGTAGATGCCGTCATTCAAGATGCCCACGACGTTTCGCACCCTTCTATTATCACCCTAGAACCCGTCTTACGAAAAGGACAGCTATAACACCATGCCTGCACGTGAACGCCTCAATCAAGATTTACAAGGGGAAGACAAACTCGGCATTTTGCTGATGGTACAAATGGGGGGTGTCCCCGAAGAGCTTCAACTCATGATCCAAACCGTCACGGTGGATAAAGTCAATCAAACCCTGCAAGAGGGCAACGCCTATATTGTTCGTGTGCTGGGCGTGCGCGAGCATCGCGTTTCGCTTGGGATGTTCCGCTCCATGTTTTGGGCAAGCGATCATCCCATCTTGTATCATCACAACTCCCCTGAATGGCAACTAAGTTTTGAGGGGATGCCGTCGGATGTGAATGCACTGATGATTGATTTGCAAGCAACCTATGGCGCAACGTTTGGACCCTGGCGCGATATAGTCCAAGACCTGAACCACGATATGCCCTTGTCCAATCTGTTACAACAGGGGAAGGGCATCCTTGGGACGTTCCCTCAACCGCTGGCAGAACGCTTCATCAACGTCCTAGCGCATCATGGGATACAGTCTGGTTATGTAGAAGTGCATGCCGCGCCTGAACCCGACACCAAGATGAAGGGATTCAAGGATCAATTATCGGTACTGGGGATTGATGATTCGTACTTTATCGCGTATTCCTTCATGGTGGATAACCTGAAGGGGAAAGAGAAATAAGCCAACCCTACAGGGAATCCAGTTAGCTGTCGAAGCACCAGCTCTAAAAAACACCCTGAGGAATAGCAATGAGCCAAAAGCAATTACAAGTCGTTGCCGTGATTGTCGGTTGTTACATCGCGGCACAAATTTTCTCCGACATCACCAGTTTGAAGATCATCCTGTTGGGTGGCTTGGTGGTGGATGCCGGAACGTTGATCTATCCGTTTTCGTTCACGCTACGCGATTTGCTCCATAAGAGCGCGGGCGTGTGGGTGACGCGCACCGTCATTGTATTGGCAGCGGCACTCAACCTGTTGATGGCGGGATTATTCTGGTTGGTGGCGCGGTTGCCCATCGCGCCGAATCTCCCCCTCACCGACCCCAGCCACACCTTCTCCAGCGTGTTGGCACCCGTCTTACAGATCGTCTTGGCATCCATCCTTGCCGAAGTCCTCGCCGAGTTTCTGGATACCGAAGCGTATCAATGGTGGCAAAAGCGATTTGGCGCACGTCACCAATGGGGGCGGGTGTTGGTCAGCAACGCCCTAAGCGTTCCGCTTGATTCCGCTGTGTTCGTGGGGTTGGCGTTTTGGGGATTGCCTGCGGAGGTGCTGTGGGGAATCTTCCTCACTAACGTCTTGGTGAAAGGGGCGGTGACGCTCATTTCCATTCCTGCCATCTATTGGGTGGAGGAAGCCAACACCCAACCGAGCTAGACCATTCGCTTGTGGTGGTGAATCTTTGCCCGCTGGTAAGGATTCACCGCGCTCACTTGATTCACTTATCAGGTGAACTCTGCTAGAATAGGCGGGCTAATCAACCGATAAAACGCATCTCAATTGTTGATGCTCAGGAGCCATGCTTGTGCTTGCACAAACCAACTACCCACTTTACCGCGAACCCTACCGCCCACAGTTTCACTACACCGCCCCTTACCGCTGGCTAAACGACCCGAACGGCTTGGTGTACCATGAGGGCGAGTTTCATCTCTTCTACCAATTCCACCCTTACGATAGCGTATGGGGTCCCATGCACTGGGGACATGCCGTCAGCCGTGATTTGTTGCACTGGGAGACGTTACCCATCGCGCTTTACCCGGATGAATTCGGCACGATCTTCTCCGGCTGTGTGGTCATTGACACCCACAATACAGCTGGCTTTGGGGCAAACGCGCTCGTTGCCCTTTACTCCTACAACACCCAAGCGCAGGGTGTGGCATACAGTTTAGATGGCGGGCAAACGTGGACGAAGTATGAAGCGAATCCGATCATGCCCCCCCTCCTAAAAGACTTCCGTGATCCCAAAGTGATCTGGCACGCCCCCACCCAACGCTGGGTGATGGTGATTGCCGCTGGCAAAGCGATACACTTCTACACCTCTTCCAATTTGCTACACTGGACACTCACCCAACCTTTCAGCATCGCGCTTGAAAGTGGCGTGTGGGAAGTGCCGGACTTGTTCCCGTTGGTACTAGATGACCACGTGAAATGGGTGTTGATAATTAGTGTTGGGGATGGTGCGCCAGCAGGTGGGAGTGGCACATTCTACTTGTTGGGGGCGTTCGATGGGGCAACCTTCACGCCTGATACGGTTGAGCCACTCTGGTTTGACTATGGCACAGACAACTACGCCGGCACCACTTGGTACAACGCCCCCCATGAGCAACGCTTGTTCATCGGATGGATGAGCAATTGGCGATATGCCAACATCACCCCCACTTCTCCGTGGCGCAGTGGCATGACCTTACCGCGTGAATTGCGTTTGGTGCATACGGACGCAGGCATTCGCATGGCACAAGTGCCTGTAGACTTGCGCCCGCTCCACCTAGAAACGCTCTATACCGCGCACGACCAACCCCTACAACAGGGTACGCTAGAACTGCCCGTTTATGGGCGTAAGCTGGAAATCGTCGCTCAACTCACCCTAACTGACGCTGACCGCTTCAGCATCCAACTTCACGCTGACGAACACGACGCGCTGACCCTCACGCTTGACCGTGCGCACAACCGCTTGATATTGCGTCGCCCATCTGCCGAGATCGAAAATTACCCGTTGGAGTTTTCTGCGCCGATTGATCTTTCGACATCTGCGCTTGATTTGCGTATCGTGTTGGATGAATCCTCTTTAGAGGTATTTGCCCAGCAAGGGACGGTGGTCATGACCGCCCAAACGTTTGGCAATCCCCATAGCGACGGAGTGCGCCTCATCAGCGAAGGGGGAATCACCCACCTCAACGCGCTCAGTATCTACGCGCTGGATACAACATGGTCGGACAACATCGAAGACATCTGGCATTTCTACCCCGCCGAATAACCTGTATGGATTTCTGCCATGTCATGGGCAGGAATCCTACTGATTTGCTCAATCTGCTAAAGACTTCATTTTGTGGCTTCGTCCCTCATGTTAGACTGTTAGGGAAGTCGTGTTGCTTTCGTTGTGTTGCTTTCAATGAGGTCTCTTTTATGTTCAAGCATCTTCCCATTCTGATCTTGGTTATTCTTAGCACCGTGCTGATCCACTCGGTTGTCCTGTCACAATCCGCCTTAGATACCTGCCCTGCTATTGCCCTGCAGGCGTTGGATAGCGTCGCCCAGAATTGCGAGCAAATGCCCCGCAATTCTGCCTGTTATGCCTATAACAATGTGAGCGTCACCTTCTTGCCCAATCAGTTCGCTAAGTTCACTGACCCATCTGATATTGTGGATGTGGCAATGCTCAGCAATTTGCAAACCCAACCGCTTGATCCTTTAAGCCAAGCGTGGGGGGTGGCGGTCATGAAGCTCCAAGCCATTCTGCCCAATACCCTACCAGGGCAAGCCGTCACCTTCTTGGTATTTGGGGATGCCAGCATTGAGGATGCTTCAAGTGGTGCGGATGTGTTCGTGCCGATTGACCCCATCCAAGTGATTGCTACGCTTGACCTTGAGCTACGCGCCCAACCGAATGCTAACGCGCCCATCATCACGCTCATTCCCGTGGGAACGTTGTTGGCGGCGGATGCCATCAGCGAAGATCAACAGTTCGTGCGCATCATTCACAACGACGCTTTCGGATGGGTCAATATCAGTGGGGTGTTGGCTATCGCGCCCTCCAGCTTGACCATGCTTCCCACGCTCACCTCGCGCTCGCGTGCGCCCATGCAATCGTTCAGTTTCACCACCAGCATTGGCAACCCACAATGCCAAGAAACCCCTGATATGATTGTGGTACAAGGACCCAAAGATGTCACCATTGACATGACCATTAACGGGGTGGATGTTACGGTTTCGTCCACCATCACGCTGTGGAACACCGACGGGCAAGATGGGAAATTGGTCGATCATATCGGCGTGCTAGAAGGCATGGTAGAAGATCAAGAGGGGAACGCCCTCAACCAAGGGGAAAAGACCACACTCGGCGATACCACGCGCCTCAACACGCTAGACTTGCGCATGTTGGGGGACAACGAATTGAACAAGGTGAATGTATTGGAAGGGGTGTGGGATGTTGCGCCAGAGGTGCTGAACTACCCCGTCACGGTGGGAGATGCCACACAATTCTTGAATGAGGCACAACAGCAACTGTCGTTACAAAACAGCACGAGCGAATTCTTCTTTGATCCCACCGCTAACTTCGGCTTTCGTTATCCGAGCGGTTGGTTGGTCAATCTAGGGGAGAATAGCTTTAGCACCACCAACGGATTGGTGACGGTTGAGTTCTTGTCCCCCACGCTTGCCGAAAGCATGATTGGTTTCATGGGGTCAAACGTCAATGCGGGGGATATATTCCGCAACCTCACCCAATTTGCGGGCTACACGGTACAGACAACCGAGACCACACTCGCCCAAAGACCGATCATCGGGGATCGTCAACTGGATGGAGACACCAAGACCTTCTTTGCCCTCATCACCCTACGCGACAACCGCCGCACCTTCGTGCGTTATAGCGGCGCAACCACCCCGTTCTATAACCATGTAGACGTGTTACATGACATCGTTGAAAGCATGGGGGCGTTCACAGGGTTGGATGGTGCGCCGTTGGTTTTGTTCCCATCATCTGGCGATACGCCCGTTGCTACGCCTGAAACAGCACAGCCCACCACGAACGAAGCCTGTCAGATTGTGGTGGTGGGCGATGTCGAAATGCGCGTGGGACCGGGCACCAATCGTAGCGTCATTGGTTATGTGCCCATTCGTAATCAAGCGTTGGATGTGATGGGGCGTGCCAGCGACAACGCAGGGAACAGTTGGTTTCAGTTGAACAAGGCGCAACTCGGAAGCGGGGTGGCGTTGGTGAATGAGGTGTGGGTTTTGGAGACCGCGCCCAACTTCAACACAAGCGGTAACTGTACGCTGTTGGAAGCTATCGCCACGCCGCGCGTGATTACTGCGCCCCGTGCCGCCCCCACCGCACAACCCGTTCCCACCACCAGCAACGCCCCCATCACCACCGCCCCTGTTGCTCCCACAGCACAGACCGCCTACGCCATTATTGATTTCCAAGTGGATCGGGATAGCATCCCGTATGGGGAATGTGCCACTTTAAGCTGGAACGTGGAGAACATTGATAAAGTGTTCTATCAGAATAACCCAACAGTGGGACAAGGCAGTTCGCAAGAATGCCCAACCAGCACCACCACCTATCGCTTGAGTGTGTTGCTACGGGACGGAACCAGCCAAGACCGCTACCTCACCGTGAGCGTTGGCTCGCCCCAAACGCAACCCATCATCTCACCCACCGCGCCCACCACTCCCTAAACGGGCAAGACTTGGCAGGGGGAATCGCTCCCCCTGCTGTGTGACATCCATTTATGCTGTATCGTTTCGTTGATTCATCAGGTAGACTTACTCAATGAAGGTTTGAACGTTGGTTTGATAAAAACATGCCCAGCATCAAAGAGCGCGAAGAACTAGCACAATTCTTGGCGGAGGCAAATTTTGCCACCGAGTCGGAGAAGGTCGCTTGGTTACATACCCTACTCGATACCCCCCATCCAGCCGATGCGTCTGTTGATGCCCAGCGCGTTGCTGTTGTGCAACAGTTGGAACAGCTTGCTGAACAACAACGCCAGCTTCAACGCAGGTATCGCTTTTTGCTGGCAGGCACGTTCATCTGGGTGGTGTGCATGGTGATCCTATTGGCGACGCGCTTGGGGTGGTTGGCATGATCTACGTTGAACGCGCCACGCATGAAGACCTGCTCGGCATCTGGGAGCTAGTGGATGCCCCCTCCCTACGTGAAAAACTTTATCGCGCGGTAGAACAGCGTGCTTGTTTGATTGCCCGTGATGCACAAGCAATTGTCGGCTACCTGCTTCGTGAGCCGTGTTTCTTTGATTATCCCATCATCACCCTAATTGAGGTTCACCGCGACTACCTGCATAAAGGGGTGGCACACATCCTTTTAGAATATGCGGTGCAAACCAACCCGTCTGATCGGTTGTTTGCTACGTTGCTGAATCACAACCAAACCCACCGCCTCCTATTAGAGTCGATGGGCTTTTCACCTAGTGGGCAAGTTCACCACATTCACCCAACCGATGTCCATTTAATCTATGTGAAGTTTATACGATGACCCCTTACCACAACATCACCCTACTTGCCGTTGAGCCAGAAGAAGTTGCCGACTGGTTAGCAGAGAACGGTTTCCCTGCCTACATTAGCCCCATGATAGATGACATCACTGTTGTGTATGATGGGCTATCGCTTGAGGCAGATGAGCAGGCAACGCCCACCGTCACGGATGATGAAGACGATTCGACTGATCCGCTTGAACGATTGCTCCTGTTGGTTTCTGAATTGTCGTATGAGTTGGGTTGTACGGCGTGGCTCATGTTATGTGATGAGGCGCAAACGTGCATCTATTCGATTTACGTTGATGGGGAATTGGTGGAGCAATATGGCGCGTCGGACGCGCTCCCACCCAGCGGGGGGAACCCAGAGTTCTTGGCAGAATTGTTTGAGCAACCCAAGCGCGTCATCAAAGACCTGCGTGCTGTCTTGAACCGTCACCCCATGCTGGCAACTGAACGGCACGAAAAGCTCTTGAAGCTGTTGGAGGTGCCCCCGTTAGCACTCAACATCGGCTATGAACAACTGATGCAGGGGGCTTTACCGCAAGGCATTACTGACTTAGAAGCATTAATCTGGATTGGAGAAGTAGAAGACGATGACGACGAACTATAGCAACATCGGCGTTTTGGATATTGAACAAGCGGATGTCATCACATGGTTGACCGAGCAACAGCAGGTTGCTTATGTCTCTCCGATGATTGAGCGGTTCACGGTGGTTTATGAGCGGGCGTTGGTGAATGCCCCATCGCTAGAAGCTAGTTGGAATCAATTGGGGGAATTGGCACACCAGCTTTCGCAGGCTTTTGATACGATCACCCTAGCCTCCGCCGTGATTGAGGATGACGTGCTATGGTTGATGGTCTTCAACGGTGGGGAGCTATTGCTGTCGTATTCATCCGCCCAACCGCCAACGGACTGTCACGTCCTTGCCCACAGCCTATGCACCCTGTTTGGTGTGGAGGGGGAAGAGGGACAGGTGTATGCCGCCTTCGCCCGTGATGCGCTGATCGCCACCGAACGCCACATCGAATTGTTGGACGCGCTCATCTTGCCAGCTACGATGGTGGATATGGGTTTTGAATACCTAGAAGAGGGTGAGAAGCCATACGATGTAAATGACCATGATGATGTGATCCTCGTCAACGAGGATTTGGTATAATCATTGTATTGGTTATGCTGGTTCATCTAAGGAAGCAACATGTCTAAGAAACCCTCTTTGCCACCCACCACCGAGCCATCCCCAAACTTGCGCCCTACCACCCCCTCCCTCAAATCCGAGATTATCTATGCGGATTCTCGCTCTCCCGAAACCCCCGTGCAACGCGCTTTATGGGGAGTGGGCGGGGGGATTGGGTGCTTGTTGTTGCTCTTGCTGGCGGTTGCTATTCCTACCTTCCTCACCACTGCTTCGGTGACAGCAACCGTCGGGCGTTTTGAACAGGTGTGGGGGGTGCTAGTGGGTGCAGAAACCTCTCAAGCACAAGTGACTGCTTCTGAAACGATTGTGAACTATGTGCGCCCGCTGGGACAATTGGTGAGTACCAGCGCACAATTGGCACAGGCTGACCTGTTGATTCAGGTGGAACAGGGGACGCTTTCCACGTGTAACCATGCCGCTCGCCATGTCATCACCGGCACGATTGAAGCCGGGGTGGATTTGTTGAATGTGCAAGCCGAGAACGTGCGCTATGATGCCCCCAGCAACACCTACTTTCTAACGCTCCCCCACCCCCAAATCACCAGCTGTCGGGTGGATTTCATCGACCAATATGAGGAAGAGCGCGGGCTGATTGGGTGTAATCCAGATTGGGATAGCGTCCGTCAGTTGGCACAATACAGCGCGTTGATTGGCATACGGGATGATGCGATTGATGGGGGAATCTTGCTCACGGCGGAGCGCAATACCGAGCAAGCGTTGGTGGGCTTCATCAGTGCGCTCACCGATGCCAACGTGGTGATCGACTTTGAAGGCAACCCCACGCCCTTGCCCGCCTCTTGCCAACCGGAGCCACCCCGTAACTGGGTTTATCAAGCTGAACTAGATCGCTGGCTTAAAACGAATTAAGCCGTACCTGCCCCGTTTACTCAAAACATGGGGGCAGACAGATAGGATAAAATGAGATGATTATTGTAGATGCACACCAAGACCTCGCTTACAATTACTCCCGTTTTGGGCGTGATTACCTACGCTGGGCATACCATAAACGCCACGCCGAAGTAGGTAGCACCTTGCTGGAAACCTCCGGCTACGCCACGCTGGGCTTGCCAGATGCGTTGTTGGGGCGCGTGGCGATTGCCTTTGCTACCTTGTATGTGGCACCTTGGCAAACCAAAGACCACACCAACAACTATGGCATTTTCTACGATAACCCCTCCCAAGCGCATCAACTGGCAACCAAGCAGTTGGAATACTACTACCGCCTGTGCGAAGCCACCGACCGCATCCGCCTCATTCGTACCGCCCATGACTTACAAGCGGTACTGGACACATGGAAGCCTGACGTACCGCTTAACCGTCGCGTACAGGGCTTGATCCTGCTCATGGAAAATGCCGAGCCAATCCTCTCTCCCAAGCAATATGAAGCGTGGTATGAGCTTGGGCTATATATGGTGGGTTTCTCGTGGACGAACACCCTCACGCGCTATGCTGGGGGGAACGCCACTGGGGAGGGACTAACACGATATGGGCGCGAATTGTTAGAGGTGATGGGGAGCTTCAACGCCATGCTCGACGTGTCGCACTTGTCTGATCTTGCCACGCATGAGGCATTAGAGGCTTATGATGGGCACGTCATTGCCAGCCACAGCAACCCCCGCAAATTCATGGACAGCGACCGCAACCTTTCCGATGTCCTCATCCGACTGATTGCCGAGCGTGACGGGGTGATTGGGCTGGTAATGTTCAACCTGTTCATTGATCGTAACTGGGGCATGTCCAACCGTCGCCCAACGTTAAGCACTGTGGTGGATATGATTGATTACGTGTGTCAGTTAACCGGCAGTGAGCGACATGTGGGCATCGGGAGTGACCTAGACGGAGGGTTTGGCTCAGAATCTACGCCGATTGGGTTGGATACCGTCACCGATTTATGGCGCATTGGGGAGCTTCTTCAAACGCGCGGTTATACTTCTGCGCAGATTGAAGCGATCTTGGGTGGGAACTTCCTCCGTAAACTGAATGCAGTGTTGCCCAACAGGTGAGTGAATCATGGTTAGAGTAGGACAGCTTGGGGTTGTAACCGGCTTATTGGGGTTGGTGATTACGCTAATCGGGTTGTTTCCGGGGCTGATCGCCTTCCCTCCCACTCCCGGCTTGGGGGTGATGCAAATCCTGATTGTGAACTTTGGCTTTAGCATCGTCATCTTTGGGGGGATGATCTATGTCAAGTTCATGTTTTATGCGGACAGCCGTTTAACCCTAGCGCAGAAGATCGGCATCCGCCTAAGCCTGACCGGCTTGGTAATCATGGCGGTCATTTCGTTGGCAGACGTTTTGAACTTTGGTTCAAACCTGCGCTCACTCAATCAGGATATTCTTTTTGGACCCATCCAGATGGTGGGGGTACTCATCTTCTTGGGGGTGGCTTCGCTGGGCATTATGATCTTTGCTGTGTTTGGCACACCCACCCTCCCCAGTGATTAAAATTCGCGCGTGCGTGTCCCCACCAAATCGGTGAATGCCTGTTCAATGATTAAACGAATAGCATCAGATGTGAAAACCGTCACGAACAGGGCAACCAACACCAACGCGACCAAGCCCATCAAAACCCAGAAGATCAGTTGATCGGTTGCCTCGCTCGATCCCTTCTTTGCGTTTTCTAACCCGCCATGTCGCTCGGTCAGTTTGCGCCAATTGTCGGGGTTAGCAATCACCAGCGCAACTTGATCTTCTGCCACGCCCGTTAACTCGGATGCCAGCTTAACCGCTGTGGCATCCTGCGCCATCCACGGGTCAAGGTGAAATGCTGCCCCTAGCTCCAAAATCGCTTTGGCATTTTGCCCGCTCAAATGTAACTCAAAAGCGGTGTTGTAGTGGATCTTTGCTAACTCGCGGTTGACCTTAATCGGCGGACGGCTCAAGGTAGGGAGTTCTTCCTCATCGTCTTCGATGCGGTTGAGGATGGGGGCGGGTGGCGTGGGAATAGGCGTAGAGGTTAGTTTGTGTTGTTGTTGTTGAACATGATGCGCCACCTTACGCGCCAGTTCTTGCACTTCAAGCACGGGATCGGTCTTGTTGATTTTGACAAGAGTAGGCAGATACTTTGCATCGGGATGATTGGCAACCATCCCTAGCCCTTGAATGCGCTCTTTGGTGTGTTCGCTCAATAACAATGCTAAAATCGGATCACTCATGTTGGTTGCCCCAGTTTGCGTTGGTTGGCTATGCTTAAAGGTGTCACCCTTCACCCATCATTTTAGCGGAATTATGGATTCAAATAAAAAGTTTCTCAGCGTAAAAATAAAAAATCCTTAAATTATTGGCTGTCAACTGTGAAACCGTATATATTGAAGCATGCTTTAATCGGTAGATTAAGCCATGAATGAATACTATGTTCAATGAATATACCAAAGGTAAAAGCATGAAACACACTTTGAGAATTGCTTTCGCGTTCTTGCTCATCTTGACCGTTGCGCTTCCTACCACGTTTGCTCAAGTTGATATGTCTCAAGTAGACCTATCCAAGTTCAATTCCGACCAGATCGCCGGCTTCTTGAGCCAGCTCACTCCTGAACAAGTTCAAGAGTTTGTACAAACCCGTGATCCCCAATCCGTAGTCGATACCATTCGCGCTTTGGGAGATGAAGGCGTGAAGGCGATTGTTTCACAATTGCCCGCCGATGTCTTGGATGGCTTCATTGAGAATTTGGATGATGCTGCCTATTTCGATATTGTGGCAGGCATAGAAGACCCAGAACTGTTGCAATCACTCGGTTTCGATGATGCCGCGGATCGGGATGGTTATATGCTGGAAAACCTAGATTTCCTTGTGGCTGAATTGGATGATGCCACCCTAGCCGAGTTGTTGGTTGAGTTGGACGATGCCATAGAACTCTCCTTGCTAGAGGCATTAGAGTATGAGGATGTGGAAGCCTACTTGGGTGATCTTGATGCTGTAGACCTCGCGCTACTTTTAGATAGCCTTGATTCCGATGAACTCTCCCAACTGGTTGCCGAGCTAGATGACTTACAATCCTTGTTGGCGGAACTAGACCCTGCTGACTTGGCAGATGTGCTAGAAGAACTCAACGACGAAGAGTTAGGGCTTGTCTTGGCGGTCATTGATCCAGAAGTGTTGGATGATGTCTTGGCAGAAATTGAAGTGGCAGCAGCGTTGGATGATTTGGTCAACCTGTATGGGGATGATCTAGCTTCGCTCGGTATTGCCCTCGATGAGTTAGAAGCAAGCCTTGATGAATTAGAAGCTGAACTTGATGCGTTGAGTGCTGAACTTGGCGTTGACTTGAGCGAAGATGCCATTGATGCAATCTTGGATGAATTAGATGCTGACGACTCCAGCAGTGATGACTCTAGCAGTGATGACTCTAGCAGTGATGACTCTAGCAGTGATGACTCTAGCAGTGACGACTCCAGCAGTGATGACTCTAGCAGTGATGACTCCAGCAGTGATGACTCTAGCAGTGATGACTCTAGCAGTGATGACTCTGGCGGTGACGACTCTGGCAGTGATGACTCTGGCAGTGATGACTCTGGCGGTGACGACTCTGGCAGTGATGACTCTGGTGGTGAAGAATCGGAAGGTGATGATAGCTCTGAAGGCTAATCATCTAGCAATAACGTGTTAAACCAGATGGGCAGGTATTCACCTGCCTATCTCGATTCAGTTTGTGGGGATGCCCCACCACAAAATTTTATTGTCTCCCCCACCAGAGGCTAACCCTTTGCCGTATGGGTGGCTTGCCAGCGCAACTATCGGCTTGGTGTGGGCAACTTGCTCAAGGCGTTTTTCGCCCGTGCGAATGTCCCAAAAGCACAGCATCCCCCCTTGCGTTCCTGCTACAATCAATTCACCCTGCCCCGCAAACACCGCAGCGCGTACATCCCCACCGCTTTCAAACGGCACTTCAATCTGCCCGCTTTCCACATCCCACAACTTGACCGAGCCATCTCGGCTGGCGGAAAGGAACGTGTTGGTGCTGGAATCGGGATGGAACTGGAGCGCACTCACCGTCCCATGATGCGCTTCCCAATCGTGAATGAGGGTGTGCGTGGCAAAATCATACAGGCGAATGTGGCGATCTTGTGAGCCAACCGCCAACCAGCGATGATCGGGGCTGAGTGCCAACGCCGTGATCTCATCGGTGGCATCTCGCAACGCACGCGCCCCGTTTGCTGTATAGATATACACGACATGATCTGTTCCGCCAGAAACCACCGCCCCATTATGCGCTACCAACACCTTATCCACCGCCCCCGTATGGGCATGGTACGTTTGAACGGGGGGCATATCCACGCGATAGGCGCGTAAGTCCCACACTTGCACGCTGGTATCTGCGCTCCCGCTGGCTAGGGTGGCATTGTTGGGGGCAAATGCCACGCTCTTGAACGGGGCATCCGCGTTCTTGATGAAAACTTGTCGCCCATCCAATGACCCCACCCAAATGGCGATTCCCCCTGCGCTGGCACAGGCGAACAACCGCCCATCAGGCGACCATGTTAACTCCGAAATCCAACCGCGCGTTGCTTGTTGTATCACCGTTAAGTTCTCTAAATTGTTCTGATGTAGGGCTTGTAACATCACCGTTTCCTCTTATCCTTGTGGCACATTCAACAGCATACTCCATCCGTGTATGTGTTAGAATGATGGGCTTATCTAAAAACTAGCATTGATGATCGTTACAGTGATGACCGTTATACAATGAAAATTGGGATGAATGCACACTTGCTCACTGCACAAGAAGGCGGTTATCGTGCGGCGGGCATTCATGGTTATATTTATCATTCGCTCAAGCACCTTTCCCAAGCTGCCCCTGCCAATTGGGAATTTACCGCTATGGTGGGGAGCAAGAACGGGCACGGCTTTGATGGCATTCGCATGCAACGCGCTCTGCTCAATACGGAATCGCCGATGCGTCGTATTGTGTGGGAACAAGCCTTGCAACCCTTGCAACTGTGGCAGTATGATCTCTATCATTCGTGGGCATTCGTGAAGCCTGTGCTTCATCCGCCCATGCCCACTGTTGTCACCGTGTATGATTTGAGCTTCATCCATTATCCACAGATGCTGTCGCGCTCGCGCCGTACCTACTTACAAACCATGACGCGCTATGCGTGTGAGCGGTCAACGCGCGTGCTTACCATCAGCGAAAGCACCGCCCGCGATGTGGTCGCCAATTATGGAATTGACCCATCTAAGGTGGATGTTGCCCCGTGTGGCACAGACTTTAGCATTTTCCGCCCCCTCCACCCAGAACGGTTGATTCAGTTTCGCAAGAAGAAAAACCTGCCCGATGTCTTCTGGTTGTTCATCGGGACGCTTGAACCGCGCAAGAACCTTCCCACATTGTTGAAGGCATACGCCCAACTCTCCCCAGAAAATCGCCCGTTGTTGGTGATCGGCGGGGGCAAGGGCTGGGACTATGACGACATCTTCACCACCGTAGAAACGTTAGGCTTAAGCAACAGCGTGCGCTTCATTGGATATGTTCCCTCACAAGAATTGGCGTTGTGGTACAATAGCGCGTCCCTATTCATTTATCCTTCAGTATATGAGGGGTTTGGCTTGCCTGTTTTGGAAGCGATGGCGTGTGGAACAGCGGTGGTGGTAGCAGATAGCTCCTCTTTAACGGAAGTGGTAGAGGGATCGGATGGGTTACGTGTTCCCCCCTTAGACGTTTCCGCGTGGCAAAGCGCACTAGAATACGCCTGTAACCATGATGATTGGCGCGTTCGGGCGGGTGAAAGTGGCTTGACGGTTGCCAAACGTTACTCATGGCAACACACCGCCCAAGCAATTTTAGCAAGCTATCAGAAAGCCTTGTGATGCAACCCGAACAATCCCCCCTCCGTCGTCTGCTTTCGTGGTCATCATGGTTCGTGGTTGATCCCCAATATCCAGAACCCACATGGTTGAAGATACTCATTGATCTCATCGTCGGGTTCATCGCCTTTGGGCTGGCGTGGTTTTTGCGCTATCAAGTGCAACTCATCCGCCCCGTGCTAGAAGTCTTTCAGTCCCCATTCAGCTTATATTTGCCGTATGTTGCGCTGTTCTTGGTGTGGATCATCGTTCATTACATTGGGGCGGGGCTATACCGTCGGGTGCGCACACGCTCGTTCATTGGCGAACTGACCATTCTGTTCAACGGCATCACCAACGCCACGCTGGTCTTGATGGCAATCAGCTTCATGACCCAAGCGCGAGGCTTCAGTCGCCTGATGCTGGTTTATCTGGTGGTCGTCTCCACGGTGTTGTTGGGTTTAGTGCGGATTGTACGGCGGATCATCTATGCGCAATGGCGCAAGCGTGGCATCGGCGTTCAACGCACATTGATTATGGGAGTGGGCGAGGCGGGGCAGGCGGTGTTACGGGTGATGTTGGCGCGTCGTTCGTTGGGGTTTGCCCCCATCGGCTATCTGGATGATGATCCCGAAAAGAGCCACAGCACGCTAGGGCGTGTACGTGGGCTAGGCACGCTGGGCGAACTGCCTCACATCCTCACCACCGAAGCGGTGGATTTGGTGGTGGTGACGCTCCCCTGGACACACCACAACCGCATCATGCACATTGTGGAAACGTGCCAGCGTGCCCATGTGGCGGTGCGCGTTGTGCCGGATGTATTCCAGTTGAGCCTTAGCCGTGTGAGTTTTGAAAACCTAGATGGCATCCCTCTGCTGGGCATTGAAGCCTCCCCTTCCTTGAGCGGTGCAAAGCGCGTGCTAAAGCGCGTGCTAGATTTGTCCATCGTCACCCTGACCGCGCCATTCTGGGTGGTGGTGATGGTGGCGGTGGCGGTTGCCATTCGCTTGGATGGTACGGGGGGAGGCGTGTTTTACAATGCCGAGCGTGTGGGAGAAAACGGCAAACGCTTCAAGATGATGAAGTTTCGGAGCATGATCCCCAATGCCGACCAGATGAAGGCACAGTTGATTGCCCAACATGGGGGAGACCCCAAGTTCTTCAAACTAGAAGATGACCCACGCATCACCCCCATTGGTAAGTTCATCCGCAAAACCAGCTTAGACGAATTGCCCAACCTGTTCAATGTCATTCGTGGGGAGATGAGCCTAGTGGGCACGCGCCCCCCCACGCCTGATGAAGTCGCGCTCTATGCGGATTGGCACTTCCAACGCCTAAAGACCATCCCCGGCATCACCGGCTTGTGGCAGGTGAGCGGGCGGAGCGAAGTCCCCTTTGATGAGGTTGTCCTGCTCGACATCTACTACATCGAAAACTGGACAATCCGCCTTGATATTGAAATTCTCCTGCGCACTATTCCTCACGTCCTCATGCGTGAGGGCGCGTATTAACCGCTTAAGAAAATCGTAAACACGACTTTAACAATAGAACACTTTTTCGCTATTGGATAATTTGTTCAGTTTTTGGTATGCTATGCTGTGCCTTCATTCATTAAAGAAAAGAGGTCAACATGGCGGTATTGAGTAAGGCGGAGTTCAAAGTTGCTGATGCCTATCAGTATGACCACTCTAGCCCCATTCGGTGGATTCTTTCACACATTTTACGCTATTGGTATTTGTTCTTTGGGACGGCATTCGCATTCCTAGTGGCAAGTGCCGCGGGCACCTATTCGCGCTATTTGTTTGGCGTGGCGGCGAATGCCATCTTCAATCCTACGGTTGCGGCATTGCCCATTGGCTTGACCATTCTAGGGTTACAACTGTTGAGCGGTGTGGCAGCCTTTGTGGCGGCTATGCTCAACGAAGTCTCGGCGACGCGCCTACAAACCAACACGCGCGAAGAATTTTACACTGCCCTACTGGGCAAAAGCCAAACCTTTCATGATCGTCAAAGCACTGGCGATCTCATGGCGCGTGCCTCAGACGATACGCTAGAACTCAACCGATTGATCGCGCCGGGCTTAGAGTTCGTGTTCATTGATATTACGTTGGGCTTCATCATGCCCATGATCTTCATCGCCACGATTGACCTACAATTGTTGGTGATCCCGATTGTATTTGTCGGGGCTTATGCGTTCTTGGTCTCGCGCTATACCGATCGGTTGGGACCCGTCGTGGGGGAACAACGCGGACAATTCGGCAAGATGAACGGTGGGCTAGAGGAAACCATCAGCGGAATTGAAGTGGTCAAGGCAAGCTCGCAAGAGATGTTTGAGCGGTTTAAGTTTCGTCGCAATGCCAGCAAGTTCCGCGACTTATACGTTAAGCAAGGGCAAATCGAAGCGACCTATCTACCCTTTCTGGCATTCTCTGTTGCGTATGGGATGATGTTTGCCCATGTGATGATCTTAGAGCGCATGGGCTGGGTGGGCATAAGTGAGGTGATTTCGTTCATGGCATTGGCGGCTGCATTGCGCTTTCCGGTTTTCATCTCCAGCTTTGGCATCACCCTCATTCAACTGGGGATTGCCAGCGCAGCGCGGATTTTAGCGGTGATTAAAGAGGAAACCGAACTGGACGAGAATAGCGGTGGGCATCGTGCCACCATGCAAGGGCACATCCGCTTTGAACAAGTTGCGTTCGCCTTTGATGAGCGTAGCCAAGTGTTGAATGACATTAGCTTTGAGGTGCAAGCCGGGCAAACTGTTGCCATCGTTGGGCAAACCGGCAGCGGTAAAACCACCCTCACCGAGTTGGTCAACCGCACCTATGATGTCACGGCGGGGCGCATCTTGATTGATGGCATCGACATCAAAGAGTGGAACTTGGACGCGCTGCGTAGCCAGATTTCTAAGATTGAGCAAGATGTCTTTTTGTTCTCACGCACGCTGGCGGAGAATATTGCCTTCAGCAACCCAACCGCCACGCAAGCGGACATTGAACGCGCCGCACGAGAAGCACAGGCGGATGAGTTCATTCGCTCCTTCAAAGAAGGCTATGAAACCAAAGTGGGAGAGCGCGGTATCACGCTGTCTGGGGGGCAACGCCAACGCATTGCCCTAGCGCGTGCTTTCATGAGCGATCCGCGCATCCTCATTCTGGATGATTCCACCAGCGCGATTGATAGCGCAACGGAAGATCAAATCCAAAAGGCGATCAAACGCGCTCAACAGGGGCGCACTGTGTTACTCATCACCCATCGCCTGTCACAAATCCGCTGGGCAGACCGCATCATCTTGTTAGAAAGTGGCAAGATTGCGGCACAAGGAACGCATGATGAGCTATTGCAAACGTCAACGGCTTATCGTCGCATCTTCGCTCGTTACATGACCGAACTGCCCCCACTTGTGGCAGAAACAAACTAGGAGGCGCAACCATGGGCTTCATCATGGATGGTCTGGATGCAGAAGCATACGACCGCACTTATTCGGATTGGCAACTGGTTCGGCGGATATTCGCCTACTTCCGCCCCCAAGCACGACGGATGGCGATGGTGGTGGCGGGTTTGTTGCTGTATTCTGCTGTTGCTATTCTCACTCCCATCTACCTTTCGCGCACACTTGATCGCGCTCAACTGAACCCTGAATCATTTGATTGGCGCGTGAGTGCCCTAGTCATCATGGGGTTGGGGGTGATTAGTTGGGCATTGAACGCCTTTCAACGTTGGAACATGTTCACTGCTATTGGTGAGGTGGTGTTAAAGGTTCGGCGCGATGCGTTCGATGCTGTCACCCAGCGCGACTTATCGTTCTACGATCAGTTCGCTTCCGGCAGGATCGTCAGCCGTGTGACTTCGGATACACAGGCATTCTCCTCCACAGTAGAACTGACCACCAACTTGTTGAGCCAAGTTGCCTTGATTGTATTCTTGTTGGTGTATTTGTTCTCGGTCAACGTCACCCTCTCATTGGTGACACTTTCCATCACGCCGCTCATCGTGGGTGTCGCATTAGGATTCCGTGTGCTGGCACGTCGCACCATCACCGCCACCCGTCGCATCATGGCAACCGTCAACGCGCACGTACAAGAAACCGTGAGCGGTATCGGCGTGGCAAAAACCTTCCGCCGAGAAGCGATGATCTATGAGGAATTTTTAACGGTCAACCGTCAAGCGTTCTGGGTGCAATTGCGCACGGGGTTCACCTTTGCCGGCATCTTCCCCATCCTCATCACCATCGCCGGGTTGGGAACAGGTATGCTAGTTTTGGTTGGGGTGCAAATGGCGCAAAACCAAATCTTGACGGCGGGAGAGTGGTATCTGTTCATTCAAGGGTTAGAGCTGTTTTGGTTTCCGCTCACCAGCATTGCCTCATTTTGGAGTCAATTTCAACTGGGGTTAGCGGCAAGTGAGCGGGTCTTCGCCCTGTTGGATGCTGATTCAAAAGTGCAACAAACAGGCAAGAACCTCCAGCCCGATCACTTCAACGGGCAAATTGAGTTCACGCACATGAACTTTGAATACAAAGAGGAGGAACCCGTTCTACGCGATTTCTCATTGACCATTGGCGCGGGCGAAACGCTGGCGTTGGTGGGGCACACCGGCAGTGGCAAGTCGAGCATTGGCAAATTGATTGCTCGCTTTTATGAATATCAAAGCGGACAGTTACGGGTGGATGGCTATGATATTCGTGATCTTGACCTTGCCCACTATCGCTCGGTGTTGGGCGTGGTGACGCAAACTCCCTTCTTGTTTGAAGGTACAGTCATGGACAACATCCGCTATGGGCGACAAGACTTCACTGAGGATGTCACCCATGCCGATGGCTACCGCCCCGGTGTGAACTCGGCAACGGATGCGGAAGTAATCGCCGTAGCGGAGCGCATTGCTGGGGGGGATTGGCTGAAGTTCTTGCCAGAAGGTTTACAGACTCAAGTAGGGGAGCGTGGCTCTAACTTATCTATCGGGCAACGTCAGTTGGTGGCGTTGGCACGGGTGATCTTACAAGACCCCCGCATCTTGATTTTAGATGAGGCAACCGCCAGTGTTGACCCGCTCACTGAGGCACTCATCCAAGAGGGGTTAGAAACGGTTTTGCAGGGGCGCACCGCCATTGTGATTGCGCATCGGTTAAGCACGATCAAATCGGCAGACCGCATCATCGTTTTGAATAAGGGGAGTATCTTAGAGGAAGGCACGCACGATAGCTTGATGCACAGTGGTGGGCATTATGCCGAGCTGTACAACACCTACTTCCGCCATCAAAGTTTGGAATACATCGAAAATGCCGGAACGCTCTTAGCTGTTTAGAATAGTTCTAGCTGGCAGGTCATCAATCGTCACCTGCCAGCTTAGTCCAGTTAGATACCACGTCGGCTAACTGGAAGGGTTGGCGGCTCTAGTTTCGGGATGAATCCGCCAGCAGGTTTTTCCACTTGGGGTAGATAGTTGGGAATGGGGGCGAAGTTGGAAGGCAAATCATCCAACGACGTTTCGATGTAATTCGGATTTTCCCGAACCATGAACACCCCGCAGTTATCTGAACGCGGATCCGTCAGATAGTCATACAATACCCCAGCCACGCGAAAACCTTGCTTGATTTGTGGGGTGAGGGTGGGATCGGAAAGTTTCCCACTAGAGACATCGGCAACGTAAGCCTCTATGCTGTGCGTTTTACGATGAGCTTCATAGCCGGGCATCATCCCACCTACTGCCTCACCGCGTAAGTTCAAACGCTTAACAATGTTGCTCCGCACGACGTACAAACGCGAGGCAATGTGCCTACGCCGAAAATCTGGATGAACAGACATATCCAACCCATATAGCCACTCGCCATTGGGGTTGTGGGTATTCAACCAGCCATCATTGGTAATGTCCGTATACTTGTGTTGAAAGTTGTTGAGGTCAAAGTTATAGCGGATTGAAGCAGATGCGCCCACAACATATTCGCCTTGAGGGTGCTTGAGTACCGCCATATACTGCCCATCTGGGAAGATTTGCAGGTGGTGGGAATACTTCTCTACATTCAGTAGCTCATCGGGAGTAAGCGTGGGATAGCAAACGGATTGAAGACGTTCAAGTTGTTCTGTAAATTTGGAAGTGATTAAACGTATCTCAATAGGCAACGGTTTCGTCATGATTAGGTTATCCAATATTGTGAGCCTTTAGCCTACCTCATACTATAGGGGATTGGCAAATCTTTTACAGGTTTTTAACAATTCAACTCGCTATCAACTGAAAAAGATTCGTATAGAGCACAAAGATAGTTATCTTGTAGAAAGGCTTTCCATGTCAGCACACCCCAATTTAATCCAACTCACCGCTACGCCGTTCATCAACGCCTATCTGGTGATAGAAGCGGATGGACTCACCTTGATTGATGGGCAACTCCCACATAACGCCCCCTACACGCTCAAAGCAATCGCCAAGACAGGATTACCGTTGCGTCGTGTCTTGCTCACGCATACGCACTTCGACCATGTTGGATGCGTGGATGCCATCCTTACCGCACAACCACAAGCCCAGCTAATCGTGTCAGAACGCGCCGCGCCCTTCTTGCGTGGGGATTATGCCCTGTTCCCCAACGAACACCCTCAAACGCTGGATAGCACGCGCTTTAGCACCTTGCAACATGCCCCCACCCATACGGTGAAAGATGGGGAGCGCGTGGGGTCGTTGCAGATGATCGCCACACCTGGGCATGCTCCCGATCATGTGGCGTGGCTCGACACACGCGACGGCATGCTGATTGCCGGGGATGCGTTTCAATCAATTGGGGGATTGTCGGTGATTGGGACGATAAACTGGCTGAACCCCTTGCCAACGTGGGCGACGTGGAATCGCCCCCTCACCTTAGATTCCGCCATTCGCTTACGCAATCTGCAACCGACGGGCTTGGCGGTGGGGCATGGGGGCATCCTGACTAACCCATTGGGTGCGATGGATCGCGCCATCGCACACGCGCAACGGGTGTTAGGGGATCAAGCGTGAATGGGCTTGGGGCGGTAGGTGTGCCAATCGGTCACTTGTTGATAAGCATGCCCCAGCTTGATGAGTGTCTCTTCTTTGAATTGCGCCCCCAATAGTTGCATCCCAATGGGCAACCCTGCGTCATCAAAGCCACACGGGATGCTCATGCCGGGGATGCCGGCAAGGTTGGCACTGACGGAGAAGACATCCATCAAATACATTTGCATGGGGTCGCTACTGGCAGAGCCGAAGCGGTTGGCGGTGGTGGGTGCAACAGGGGTGACGATGGCATCCACCGACTCAAACGCGCGGTCAAAGTCCTGCTTAACCAAGGTGCGCACGGCTTGAGCCTTCCCATAGTAGGCATCATAGTATCCTGCGCTTAGTGTGTACGTGCCAATCAAGATGCGACGCTTCACTTCCTCGCCAAAGCCTTGCCCACGTGTGGCGCGGTAGCTATCCCACATATCATCTTTGGTGATTTTCGCACCGAAGCGGATGCCGTCATAACGCGCAAGGTTAGAACTCGCCTCTGACATGGCAATGATATAATAAGCGGATAGACAATACTCGGTGTGTGGCAAGCTGATCTCCACGATCTCCGCGCCGAGTTGTTCTAATTGGGCGATGCCCGCACGAATAGCACGCAACACCTCTGGTTGAATGGCATCCTCGATGAAATACTCTTTGGGAATACCCAGCTTCATCCCACGCATAGAATCTCCCAAGTGCGCCAGATAATCAGGAACATCAAGGCGCATGCTAGTGCTGTCTTTGGGATCATGCCCTGCCATCACCTGCATCACCCGCGTGACATCTTCCACCGTCCAACCCAACGAGCCGATTTGATCGAGCGATGAGCCATAGGCAATCAAGCCAAACCGCGAGACACGCCCATAGCTAGGCTTCAGCGCGGAGATGCCACAAAAACTGCCGGGCAAGCGCACGCTTCCCCCTGTGTCTGTGCCCAAAGCAGCCGCCGCAAGACCCCCTGCCACCGCTGCCCCACTGCCCCCACTGCTCCCACCAGGGACGTGTTCAAGATTCCACGGGTTGCGCGTCACACCATAGGCACTGTTTTCAGTGGTAGACCCCATCGCAAATTCATCGAGGTTAACCTTGCCGAGTATGATTGCCCCTGCTTGCAAAAGGCGTTCCACCGCTGTAGCGTTGAACACTGGGCGATAGCCCGCGAGGATTTTTGAGCCGCAGGTGGTTTCAATCCCTTTGGTGGAGATGGCATCCTTAATGGCAATGGGCACCCCCAACAAGGGCAACTGCTCACCGCGTGCGCGTGCCTCGTCGGCTTGTCGCGCTTGTTCAAGTGCCAATTCGTGGGTGACGGTGAGGTAGGCGTGGATGGCAGGATCGGCTTGGGTGATGCGGTCAAGATACGCCTGCGTCCAGTCTACTGCCGAAAGTTCGCCAGCGTTCAGCTTGGCAAGCCCCGCTGAAAGGGATAGTTCCGTAAGGTGGGTCATGGGGTGTTTCCCTATTGAAATGCACGTCAAAAAATCGTGGTTTAGTATAACACACGCCCTTGCCCCCCGACAACCGCAACGCTCACGAGTCACACAGGGCGTATGAAGGCTTGGCATAAATCTTATTTTGAGAGTATAGCATTAATGGGTGGGTATCAAAGCGACTTCATCCCGTCAGTTCGTTAGCTCGAGATAAGTCTTGTGTTCATTACATGTCATTAAAAATCAGTTTAGCGGACGGGTGATGCTATCAAGAGCGTTCTTGAGTTATATTGCGGAGTGTCTTAGGGCTTGCTGACGGATCAAAAAAATCCTGTATAATCACACACAGGATTTTGGGTTTTGAAGTAGATGAGACAGAGAGGGTATGATGGGCTACAACATCATCCATGTTAAAATTACCAACAAGAGATGAGTTAAAGCTGGCGTGTATTTCCTCAAAGTTACTCTGTTGCAGGTTATGCTTTCGATAGTGCCTTTGACCAACCGCGTACTCTGGTTGATAGAATAATCTGCATAGTGCCGGACATCAACAGGTAGAAAGATGTTACCAACACGAGCACTTCAATACCCGTTATGGGGCGACGTAGTAGAATCAACCCGAATAGTAGCGAGAATATACCATTGATGGCAACCAGCCACTCATTGTCGATTTCCTTACGAAGTTGCCATGCAGTAATTATTTCAACAATTCCGCTGAAGATAGACCGAAACGCCACAATGTAAATCATCAGTGCGAGCGTGAAAGCACCAAAGAGCAGGGGATTAGCTAGTGCCGTCAAACCAGCAATCACGCTGATGATACCCCATACCAATAGCCAAAACCACTGTCCCTCACGTCGCATCACGGAGCCAACAATCGTTGAGATTCCATCAACGATTGTGTAGACCGCAAATAGAACAACGAAGCTGAAGATACCTGTTGCCAGTGTCACCCCTGGCATGAACAATAGTAGCAAAGCGAAAATCAAAGCGCCGATGCCACGTACCAAAAATACCCACCATGCTTGTTTGAGAATATCTGTCATTTTGAAACCTCTCGTATGTAATCATCAAGTTGTCTTTAAGAGACCCTACACTCTCATTGATCATTCTACTATCCCACATAAAATTGTCAAAAAACTTACAAGAAGTGAAACAAAAAACCAAAAATGTATCACAACAGCAACCTATGGGAGACTACCTCAATTCGATACACCAGGGCAAACTGCATGAACATCTATTACAGCATTAAAGCATCAGGATTAAATAACTGAAACACCCACTGAATCATGTCGTGTGATGTGATTCTATTTTCTTTTGAGTGGCAGATATTGTTCAACCACCACTCTTTGTTTTCCGCAAAACTCCTCAATCTCTATCCAACTTTGGGCATTGCTGATGGCTACTTGATTATCCCCAATTAAGCCAGCCTTTTCTTCCCTCTTCGTTTGTTTGTTTTTTGTTTCAGATGTTAGCCCTAGTCACAGTCACGTTGAGCCTATGAAGGCTTGGCATAAATCTCATTTTGAGAATGAGGCATTATCTGTTACACTATTTTTAGAACTTATGCTCTAGTGTGATATGGATTATAGAAGCGAATAATCTACTATGCCAGCAGTCAATCCTGAGATACTCAAATGGGCGCGTACCCAAGCCGATTTATCCCTGAGCGAAGCCGCCAAGCGTATTGGATTAGGTAACGCACGCGGTAAAACAGGAACAGAACGTCTTGCGGAAATGGAAGCAGGTACGGTCATGCCAACGCGCAAACAGCTTGAAGATATGGCACAAGGTTATAGACAGCCTCTCATTAATTTTTACCTACAAGAACCCCCTGTCCCCAGTGAGCGCGGTCAAGATTTTAGAACACTCTCTCACCACGATGATACCAAGAACGCTCATCTTGAAGTTTTGATTCGAGACATCAAAGCCAGCCAAGAGATTGTTAGGGATCTATTGGAGGATGAGGAATCCCCCATGCTTGGCTTCATCGGGAGTGCATCCATCAATCAACCTCCTGTTGAAGTGGCACAAATGATTGTACAAGCAATCGACTTTGATATTAAAAAGTTTAGAAACGGTCAATCCCCTCAAAAGGCTTTTGAGTATTTAAGGGGACAGGTTCACAATCTGGGTATTTTCGTCATCTTGTCGCATAACTTGGGAAGCTCCCATACTGATATTCCCCCTGAAACATTTCGAGGATTTGTTATAGCGGATGACATTGCGCCATTCATCGTGATTAACGATGCGGATGCCCAGTCCGCTTTAGCGTTTACCCTGTTACATGAATTGGTACATCTGTGGTTGGGAACGACGGGTATCAGTGGGGAGATATTCGCCCCAGCCAATCATCCTATTGAAAAGTTTTGTAATCAGGTTGCTGGGCTAATCTTGCTGGATGACCAAGAATTAGAAGAGATTGGCATCTTCTCGTCAGAAGAAGACTTAAAGGAAAAGATTGGTAAGTTTGCGCAAGACCGAAATATCAGCCGAAGCATGGTGGCTTATCGGCTTTTTGAACGTCATAACCTAGATGAAAGAACTTGGCGTTCGCTGGCGCAAAAGTTTCAAGAAGAGTGGCATGCAAGCAAGCGTAGACGCAAAGAAAAAGCAGATGGGGGACCTAATTACTATGTGGTTAAACGTAGCAAGCTGGGGCGTGAACTCACTCGCTTGGTAAATCGTGGGCTTCAGTCTGGCTCGCTTACGCCTAGTAAGGCTTCGATAGTCCTGCTTGGTGTCAAGCCCAGCAATGTTCACGAACTCATCAGTGACATTCCGTTGAGGGGAAATAAGTAATGCTTTATCTCCTTGATGCAAATGTGCTGATTACGGCGCATCGAGATTACTACCCTATGGATCGCGTGCCCCAGTTTTGGAGCTGGCTACTTGAACAATCTCAACAAGGTTATGTAAAAATTCCCTATGAGATTCTTGCTGAAGTATCCGCTGGAAACAAAGAGGATCAGCTCATTAAATGGATCAGTAGCAATAAGAAAACCCTTCTGCTAGATGAAGACGTAGACCCCAGTCTAGTTCAGAAGGTCATCAGGGAAGGATATGAACTAACGCCACCGAGCGAAACGGATACACGGAAAATTGTAAACGACCCGTTTCTAATAGCTTACGCACTAAGCAACCAAGCCGAGCGTGCTGTCATCACCTTAGAGGTATCAAGCCCCAGCAAGAAAGGAAGCAATCGGAAGATTCCTGATGTGTCTTCTCGGTTTGGGATTGCTTCCTACAATACCTTCTATTTAATCAAGAAATTGGATTTTAGAGCAAGATAATATGGAGTGGCTGACCAATGGACAACGTGAAGAAACATCGAATTTATACCATGAGCTTTGGCGGGGTTTATCCCTTATATGTGGCGAAGGCGGAGCGTAAAGGACGCACCAAAGCAGAAGTGGATGAGATCATCGGTTGGCTAACAGGCTACAGCCTAGAAGAACTCAACGCGCACTTAGAGAAGCAAACCGATATTGAAACGTTCTTCACCACTGCCCCACAGCTGAACCCGTTGCGGACGCTCATCAAAGGGGTGATCTGTGGTATTCGCGTGGAGGACATCGAAGACCCACTCATGCAAACGATCCGTTACCTTGATAAATTAATAGATGAGTTAGCGAAGGGCAAAGCGATGGAGAAGATTTTACGCAAGCCGTAATCTCCCACAAGGTCAACGCTCATCCCGTCTTCCCTACTCATGATGCCGAAAGCAGGGTATCATCTTCCGTAATGAATCCCGTTTGTTCAGTTGGAGGAGACTCTTTTGTTATTTGACCTCACCCCCACTTTACTGATTGCCAACTTGATCGCGCTTGGTGTTGGTATGACCGTGCATGAGTTTGCCCACAACTGGGTGGCGCATCTCATGGGAGACCCCGTTCCTGCGAGAGAAGGACGCTTGACGCTCAACCCGTTGGTACATATCAACTGGGTCGGTTGGTTGATGTTCGCCATCATCGGCTTCGGGATTTTGGGGTCTGCGCCCATCTCACCCTATCGCATGCGCAATCCACGCTGGGGATTCTTGGCGGCGGTTGCCGCGGGTCCCATCTCTAACCTGTTGGTAGCGGTGGTGTTTGCCCTGATCTGCCGTATCATGGGAATTGGCTATATGGACTACATCCGTCAAGAGTTGGTGGCAGTGGTGTTGGTGGATATTGTACGCCTCAACGTGTTGCTGTTCACCTTCAACCTGATTCCACTCTATCCTATTGATGGCTGGCATATCGTGCATGCGTTGTTGCCTGCCGAGTTGGCATATCGCTGGGGAAGTGCCAACTGGATTCGCTATAGCCAATACGCCTTTTTCGCCCTGTTGCTGTTGAGCCTCGCCGGGGTGGCAAACATCTTGGGCTGGATCATTGGCGTTCCCACGACCCAAATCACACTGTTCTTGCTGAATTTGTAAGCCATGTCCACCACCCCCCTCTCGCGCTTTCGGCAGGGCATCCATGCCCTGTTCGCTTATCTGCAACCGTTTGATGATGCCCTACCGCGTGAGGTGTTGTCTCCCGCATTGTGGCAAGCGTTCACCCAATTACAACGGAGTGAACAGCAACACAGCATCCGCGTTTTGCGTCGCCTACGTGCCACCATGCCCACCGTCCCACATGACCTAGCGGTGGCGGCGTTGATGCACGACAGCGGAAAAGCGCGAGTGGCGTTATCTGTGTGGGAAAAGTC
>JBMOEO010000027.1:0-38059 GCA_049318945.1 Phototrophicaceae bacterium
TCTGAAGATTCCCCTACTGCTCACTGGAAATATTTCTGGTTTGATTAGGCAATACATCTAAATAGTCACCCCAATCGCCGACGGCGGTTTTCCGCCCGTAGATGCTTGACCCATTCTACAGGGTCTTCGATTTCGTCGTGCTTCATCTCAATTGAACCGATCTCATCCATCAGGCGGTTGAGTGCCTGCCCCCAGTGTTCTGGCGTGTGTTCATCACCGCTTAATGGCGTTTCCATCTCGCGCTCAACAGATGACGCAACCTGCTCAATCAATTGTAATCGTTCTTCTGGTGCCAACCTCAACGCCAGTGCCAATGCTTCTTCTAAGGTAGGATGGATATTCATTCGTTAAACCTCTTCACTCATCATCCCAATTATACGCTAAATCATCCGTATCATGCTGATGTCCATCCTCAATCTGGAATTAGCGATGGAACGCTGTCACAATCTTTGTAGGAATTATCTTCACCTTGAGGAGCAATCATGCGCTTGGCTTGGATCAATCGTTATGCCGATTGGCTATTGGTAGGGGTATTGGTGCTGTTGCTCCAGCCCCTCCTGTTGCCCAGCCTGCCCACACAAGCACTAGACGGGAGTGACTTCACTGGCAACGTTTATCCCCTCTATGGTTATACCGCTGAACACTACCGCGACGGGTTGAATCTGCATTGGAATCCCTACCAATTTGCTGGCTTCCCCGTCACCGCCAACCCACAAGCCGCTGTGTTCTATCCTGCCACTTGGGCGGTGTGGCTCATCGTAGACGCATTTGGGGTGAGCGTCCCTCGTGTGATTGGGTGGATGGTGGTACTCCATACCCTGATTGGAGCGGTGGGCATGGCACGCCTCACCCGTGCGCACGGAGCGAACGCGCTAGGGGGTGGGGTAGCAGGCGTGATCTTCGTCATGGGTGGCTGGTGGATCGCACGCATCTATGCTGGTCATTACACCATGCTAACGGCGGTGGCGTGGGTGCCGTGGCTTTTGCACGCTTACCAAGTCGCGCTCGATCACAATCGAGGCTGGCATATCTACCTTGCCCCGATGGGATGGCTAGGCTTGATGTGTTTGGCAGGGCATCCGCAAATGGTGTTATATGCGTGTCTGCTACTGGGTGGCACGTTGGTTTGGCGATGGCTGACCCATCCTTGCTCCGTTTGGGAGATGGTGAAGATGGGCGCACAATTGGCATTAATTGGCGTGGGGGCGGTTGGCTTAGGCATGATGGCGTTGTTGCCCACTGCCCAACTCATCAGGTTTAGTCCACGCGCTGATGCCACGTTGGAGATGCTCAACGAGTTCGCCTTGCCACCCGTACAGTTGCTCACGTTGGTCTTGCCCAACCTGTTTGGTCATCCAAAAGTGCAACCGTTAGGATATTGGGGGGTGCCCACTTTTGAGGAGATGTCCGCCTATGTAGGCGTGTTGCCGTTGGTGGCATTGCTCTTAACCCCCGTCCTTGCTAAACGTGGGGCAAAGGTGGGCTATTGGGTGGTGTGGGTGATCGTTGGGTTGCTCTTGGCACTGGGGCGCGATGGGGGGCTATTCACGCTGTTGGTGCGTTGGGTGCCGGGCTTTGATCTGTTCCGCGCCCCCGCCCGTTATCTATTCTTCTGGACGTTTGGCATGTGCGGCATCATGGCGTGGTTTGTCACGCTCATGCAACAGAACGATTCTGCCACACGGCAGGCAATCGTCAGTCACGCTTTACGTCCCCTCGTGTGGGTTGTGGGAGGGTTAGCGATTATCGCTGTGTTACTCATCGGGGGGTATGCGCTTGTTCCGCAAGATTCGGCACGGGTGTTACAGTTTAGCTCGGTGTTGATGGGTGGCGTATTTTGGTTATGCGGAACGGTGGCGGTGTTGTGGTTGTTGTCCCAACCGAATTATCACCGCTTGGCAATGTTAGCGGTGGTGGCGTGGGTAGGCTTGGATGTGTGGCGCGTGGCGGATTTACTCATCACCTTGTCGCCTATTCAGACGGGGGGAACAATCGGCACGATGTGGGAGACCATCCAGCAAACGTTCCCTGCTGATGCTCACTCGCGCTTGTTGACCTTTGTAGACGGCGCAAACTATTACGCCAATCCCGTTAACGGCGCGACCCTCACCAAACATTTACATGTGCGCGGATATGATCCACTAGAACTCACCGACTATATTCAAGCGTTTGGCACGGCATATCCTGATCCTAATCATCCGTTTCATACCCTTATGGGCGTGCGCTATGTGGTGAGCGACCTCCCACGCGAGGATGAGGGGTGGGAGTTGCTACGCGAAGCTAACGGCTTCTACTTCTATGAGCGGGAAACACCATTCCCACGAGCGTGGGTGATTACCAACGGCATCCTAGAGCCAGACCCCCAGCGCATCCGTGAGGCGTGGGCGCGTGCCGCGGTTGACTTTGACACAACCGCCATGTTCACCGAACCGCTGTCATGTGAGATGGGGGATGGCACATATCGCGCAACCATCACCGACTATCGCCCTAGCACTGTCGAGATTGCGGTGAGCGGTACGGGGGGGGTGTTGGTCTTGAGCGACCAAATGTATCCCGGCTGGGAAGCTACTGTAGATGGTGAACCCGTTCCCATAGGGACGGCGTGGACGTTCATGCGGGCGGTGTGTGTGCCCGATGGTGAACATGTGGTGACGTTCCGCTTTGTGCCCCGCGTGGTGTGGGTGGGCATGGGGATTAGTCTGTTGGCATGGATGGGGTGGGGGATTGCCCTTGTTCTAAGAAGGGGGGTGTAAATTCTCCGGTGATGCGTTGCAGAGATAGATGAGCATGTTGGCGCAAATGCTCTAACGCCTCGCTCAAGCTCCCCACGAACACGTATGCGCTTTCGTCCGCCCACAACCCGTAAATCTGTTGCGCCATGCGCATGAAGGTTCGCAGGTGATTGGGGGACTTCACGAAGACGACATGACCTGGGCAAGTCTCACGCGCGTTCATCAAACGATAGAGGTTATGGAGTGCCCACATTTGGGGGATGCTGTTCTGGCTGAAGTGGATGATGAAATGCGTCGTCGTTTTGGCATGGGCAACCATCTCCCGAATGCCATCTAGGAGCGCGTCGGTCTCTTCCCAAGTCGACCAGTTCATCACTTCACAAATGAGTACCTCGCGCTGGTCATCACGCCAACGCAAACTAAACGCATCTTGCATGGTATGCTCTCCTACTCGGTTAAAATAGGTACATTAGGATAAGCGTTGGAATCGGGGATGTAGACATATTCCTGTGCCACCCATCCTACTACGCCATTCACCTTGATCTTCCACCAACTGTAAGTGGACTTACGCCCGATGATTTCTCCCACGCTTCCATCAGGAAAAGTCCCAACCACCTCCCCAAACACTGAAGGGCTGCTACGCATGCGTGAAGTTTCATCGGCGATAATGCTATACCCCGTGCCACCTTGTGAAGGCAACCCCTCCGCGAAGGTTTCAATCTGTGTGACATAGCGCGTTAGGTAACGGGCATATACCCAGCCTGTTTGGGGGGATACCGTGTCGGTTGTCACCCGAACCCAGCTGGCATCGCCAATCACTTCTTGAATGTAGGCAACTTCTCCAAAACCCAATTGGCGTATCACTTGCGAATTTTGCACCAAGCCGGGCGCGGTGCGTAAATTCAACCGATCTGCATTCACCACAACGCGCTCCCCAACCATGAAGATAGGCTCAACATAGGGAATCGGCGTGAGGGTGGCGGGGGCAAGAATCACGCTGGGCAAGCCTCCGCTGGGGGTGGCAACCACTTGCCCGTTGGCTGGGATCACCAGCACTTTAGCAGGATCGGGCGTGGCGGGTTGTGCCGAAAGAAGCGACGGGGCGAGCAGCATAACCAAGCAAATGAAAGACAACGCACGGGTGAAAAGTCGGTAGGTCATGGAAGTTTGTCACTCTGTTTACAGATTCCGCTTCTATTGTACGGGAGATGGGGCATCATGGCAAATCCTGATTGGGCTTGTTACAATCCACTGCGCTGGAATTGTTGGAGAATGACATGACGAAATTGTTAATTGCCACGGGAATCTTTCATCCAGAAAGTGGAGGACCCGCCACTTACCTGTATCATATTCTGCCCCATCTACAGGCGAATGGCTACGATGTGCGCGTGCTAACCTATAGTGATGACACGCATCTAAGCACGTCCTACCCCTATCCCGTCACTCGCATTCCACGCCGTGCCGTGCCGTTGCGCTTGGCACACTATGCTAACGAAGCACGCCGAGCGGTGCAGTGGGCGGATATAGTTTATCAGCATACGCTCATGCTTCCTATTCAAGTTCCTCGCCGTAAACCGCGCATTCTCAAAGTGGTGGGGGATCAAGCGTGGGAGCGTGCCGTGCGCAATCGGTGGGTACTCCCCACAACGGATGTTGACCATTTCCAAATCCGACGCTACTGGAATCCATTGGTGACGCTCAACAAGATCACGCGACGCAGAGAAGTGCGCAGTATGGATGCCGTCATCGTCCCCAGTCGTTACTTACAGCGCATGGTGGCGGGCTGGGGTATGACTTCGCAACGGGTGCATGTGGTCTATAACGCGCTTCCCCCCGATCATCACGCCACCCACCTGACCCGTGAAGAGGCACGCGCTGAATTGAGCATCCCACTGGAGCAACCCACCCTGCTGTATGTGGGGCGGTTAACCCCGTGGAAGGGGGTGGATGATGCCATCGTCGCCTTGCAAGCCGTACCTGATGCGCGTTTGTTGGTGGCAGGAGATGGCGAGATCCGCCCCATTTTAGAAAGCATTGCGCATCAGGCTGGGGTGGCAGATCGTGTGACGTTCATGGGCAAGGTTGATCGGCGACGCATCCCCATCTACATGAAAGCCGCTGATTATGTCGTGTTGTATAGTGGCTATGAAGGGCTATCTCATGTCCTTTTAGAAAGCCTAAGCGCAGGGACACCGATTATCGCCAGCAACAAAGGGGGCAATCCAGAGGTCATCCAACACCAATACAATGGCTTGTTGGTGGAATATGCGAATGTGAATGCGTTAGCGCGTGCTTTTCAAGAGGCGTTTGTTGAAGGTGAGCGCGAACGCCTTGCCCAGCATACCTTGTCATCGCTTGATGCTTTTCGCTTTGAAAGGATGGTGAGCGGGACGCTCGCCGTGTTGAATCGTTATCGTTAGCTACGCCTGTTTTTTTCCTGAATGAGTTTGACCAGATCATTGGTGAAGATCACCGGGCGAATCGGCTTATTCAGGAACTGGTCTGCCCCGGCGGCAATTGCCTGAACCATCGCCTCGCGGTCGGTATGGGCAGACAGCACGACGATGGGAACTTTAGCATATTGTTCATCTGCCCTAATTTTTTCGATCAGTTCCCAACCATTCAATATCGGCATGGATAAATCAGTGATGATGAAATCGGGGGGAGTGGGTAGCTCTTGAATAGTGAGCCACGCCTCTTGTCCGTTGTATGCCGTGTGTACGCTAACCCCGTTCGCTTTTAACAAGGCAACCATGATGTTGTTAGAATGAACATCATCTTCAGCAATTACCCCAACCAACTTGTTCAAGAACTGGAAAGCTAGAGCCATTGTCTACACATCTCGGTTAATGATGGTTGTCAATTCGGCATACAACGAGCGTACATCAAGTGGCTTGGGTAGATAGGCATAGAAGCCGGCGTTGAGTGCGCTTTGGCGTGTTTCTGGAGAGTGATACGCGGTAACGGCGATGCACGGCATGGTAGCGGTTAAACCCGCGTTGCTGAACGCTTTAAGCAATTCCCACCCTGACATGCTGGGCAAAGACAAATCTAACACCGCTAAATCATATTGTTGTATTTCTACCCAATCCAAAGCCTGCATCGGATTATCGGTTGAATCCACAGTACAGCCAAAGTGCGTCAATAGATTGTCAACCAACTGTCGTCCAGATTGATCGTCCTCAACTACCAAGATACGATAGTTTGACATCGTATTTCTCACATCCTTTCAAAAGACACTCACCTAATTATATCCAAAATATCCAAGATTTGTTTAACGAAAGTCTGTGCTTTGATCGGTTTGCTGATGTAACCATTAAATCCATGTTGCATCACCTTATCTTCATCCCCCATCATGGCGTGTGCGGTGAAGGCGATGGTGGGGATGCTTGCCCAGACAGGATGTGCCTTTAGATGGATAAGGCATTGCCAACCGTCCAGCTTGGGCATGGACAAGTCCAACAAGATGAATGCTGGTGGATGGTGAAGGGTGCTTAAAAGATCAAGTGCCTCTTGACCGTTTTCCGCCGTTACAATCACCCCACCTGATGCGGACAAAATGATCTTCGCCAGCTTTAGATTATCGGGTTCATCGTCCACCAGTAAGATCGTCTGTCCTTCAAAAATTTTGGGGAGTGCCATTAGTGTGTTGCTCCTTGCTCCACCAATGGCAACGTGACAATGAAGGTGCTACCTCGCCCCAGTTCACTGTTGACTGTCACTGTCCCTCCCATCAACACCACCAAACGGCGCACGATGGACAGCCCCAAGCCTGTCCCCCCATACAAGCGTTTGGAGGTTTCATCCACTTGGCGAAACTCTTCAAAGATCAGATTCAAGGCGTGAGGGGGAATCCCGATGCCACTATCCGTCACCTGAATGACCCATTTGTGTTCGCCCCGTCGGCGTACATTCAACTCAACTGAGCCTTCATGGGTGAACTTAACCGCGTTGGAAAGCAGATTCAAGGCAATTTGCGACAGGCGTTCCCCATCCCCCAAGATCAAATTGGGGAGGGAATCATCAATATTGGTACGAATCTCTAAGCCTTTTTGATTTGCCAACACGCGCACGTTCGCCTCCCACATGGAAACGAGATTGCGCATGTCCAGCTTTTCGGTGATGATGCGCATTTGACCGGCTTCAATCTTCGCTAAGTCTAAGATGCTATCAATCAAAGTTAAAAGGCGTTCGCTGTTCTGTTCGATAATCGTCACCGTTTCAATCGCCAACTCATCGAGCTGCCCACTGATGCCCATCTGGAGCGTGCCACTATAACCCATGATGGCGTTGAGCGGGGTACGAAGCTCATGGCTCATGTTTGCCAAGAAGCTACTCTTGGCGCGGTTTGCCTGTTCGGCAAGATCACGCGCCTCAATCAAAGCCTGTTCCGCATGTTTGCGCTGGGTGATGTCACGGAAGAAGCCAATCCAATAGCTGTTGCCCACCGAGTTACCCACCCTAGAGAAGGCAACTTCCATCGGGAAGGATGACCCATCTTTGCGGATGCCGTTCAACTCATAGTAAACCGCTGGTTGTCCTGGGCTTGTCACCATCACATCAAAGTCAAGGGGGGTACGCGCATCTTGCAGATCAAACAAGATCAAGATAGTTTGCCCCACTAGCTCATGCTCGGCATAACCGAACGTGTTTCGGGTGGCAAGGTTGGCGCGGTTCACCCGCAGGTCATGGATGGCAAATGTGATGATAGAATCTACCGCTGTATTAACGGTGGATTCGGCAAGATAGGTGGTGTTCTCTAGGGATTGCATCACCTCATTGTAGCGTTGGGCAATGCGCCCGACTTCGGTGAAGGGTTCTATGGGGGCACGTAAGGACAAATCGTTAGATTGAGTGTGAGCATCCATCACTTGGAATAAATCTAAGAGGGGGTTGTGTGCATCATGTTCCGACACATTCAAACCGCTGACTTCTTGCTCATGGGTGACGCGCATGGGATCAATCCGATTGAGTAGCCACGCGATCAGCGTCACTCCTCCCACCACCCACACAAAGTTAGCGACGATGCCCAGCAACTGTACCCCGATCAACTCGCCACGAGTGGGCAGGCTGGGGATCAGCGTTAGGTTGGCGAACAACCCCACCGCGAGCGTACCCCATAACCCTCCCCCCAAGTGAACGGAAATTGCCCCCACCGCATCATCAATGCGGAAGCGCAACAGCAACCCTTCCACGCCCAACATGACTAGCCCCCCCACCGCGCCAATCAGGATGGCACTGGGGGTTGTCACCACGTTAGCACTGGCGGTGACGGCAACCAGACCCACCAATAGCCCGTTCATGATCGAGACAATGCGAGCCTTCCCATATAGGAAGTAACTTGCCAAGAGGGTGGTCATCATGCCTGCCGAGCCAGCCAATATCGTATTGGCGATCACGTTGGCAACGGTGTATCGCTCGGTGGGGGTTTCGATGCCTAGCACGCTCCCCCCATTAAAACCGATCCACCCCACCCACATGATGAGCGTCCCCAACACGGACAGGGGGAGGTTGGAAGGAGGAATCTCTTGGGGGGTGCCGTCCGCTTTGAACCGCCCATAGCGTGCCCCGATGATGATGACCAGCACCAAACTAGCCCATCCGCCGGTGCTATGTACCACGCTAGAACCGGCAAAATCATGGAAGCCCATTTGTGCCAACCATCCAACGGGCACGCCTTCTGCCACTCCTGCCCATGCCCAATGCCCAAAGACAGGATAGATCAGCGCACTCAACAAAGCGGTGATGTAGAGATAGCTCAAGAAGCGCATGCGTTCTGCCACTGCCCCAGAGATGATGGTGACGGATGTCCCACAAAACATCAGCTGAAACATGAAGAAGATGATGCGGTCAATGTTGTCTGGGGAGAACGTAAGCGCGAAGTCCCCGTTGCCCAGCCACTTCCCCCCACTTAACCCGAACATCAAGCCGAAGCCAATTCCCCAATAAATCAAGGTGGTGACACCAAAATCTACCAAGTTCTTCATGGCAACATTGATGCTATTTTTGGTGCGGGTTAAGCCAGTTTCCAATGCCAAAAAGCCACCTTGAATCAACAAGATCAAAGCGGATGCAATCACTATCCAAACGGTATCAACACTAGAGAAATTCATAAAACACCTGATGACCAACAAATAATGAGGGTTTATATTGAAAGAGCGTAAATTCTACTGATAGTATACTCATTAAAGGGGGAATAACTGTAGGGGAAGTTGGATTACCCATTCTTGGTAATCACCGATTGACAGCCCTTGCTTCTCATGTTACGCTCATTCTATTAAAAATAGAGACTCTAAAATTCAGGTGTGCTTTAAGCCAAAGGGTTTGGGCACAACAATAGGGGAAGTCCGGTGAAAGTCCGGCACTGTCGCGCAACGGTAACTGACCTCCGTCAGAAGTCCGATTACCTACCTGAGTTTTAGCTCGTAGTGATCCTTCGCGCAAAAAGGAGACGAGCGTGGCGATGACGATGAAACCGTATACCCACCCTTCCGTGGGTTTTTCATTTTATAGCTATTCTACTTGGTCGCTTTCTTTGGGCGCGAAACCAGTTTTACCCCTGTTTCGTTCATCTACCAAAGAAGGTATTTCACATGAATAATATCAAGCGTTTCATCATGTTGGTTGTGTTCATCCTCTTCGTGGGAATCATCCCCGTGTGGGCACAAGACGCAAACCTAATGGATGGCTGTGTAACAGTCTATGACTCCACGCAAGATTATTTCCCTGACAAAGTAACCCCCACTCTTGCCGAGAACTTCACAGTAGAATACTTCAACCATTACAAAGTAGTGACTGTAACCGATGCGTTTGAGAACGCTGAACCCTTCACCTATGTCTTGGTGCAATGTGGCACGCCTGCGCCCTCTGTGGATGAGTTCCCTGCAGAGACTCAATTTGTGGAGGTGCCCGTACAAAGCATCATTGCCATGTCCACCACGCAAATTCCCCACCTCCAACAGCTAGACCAACTGGATAAATTGGTTGGCTTGGATAGCTTCTTGTACGTGAGCAATGCTGATGTGTTGAGCATGGCTGAACAAGGGGAATTGGTAGAAGTTGGGTTTGGCGGAGAGGTCAATGTTGAGCTAGTCTTGGATACCGCCCCCGATATGGTGATGACCTACGGCTTTAACCCCGATACCGATGCCCACCCCGTCCTCATCGAAAGTGGCATCTTCACCGCGTTGAATGCCGAATGGCGCGAGTCCACCCCACTAGGGCGGGCAGAATGGATCAAGTACACCGGTCTATTCTTCAATGCAGAGGCGCAAGCACAAACCGCATACGATAGCATCGCCACCGCCTATGAAGAGGCACGCGCTCTTGCCCAACAAGTTGCCATCGAAGATCGCCCGATTGTGTTGTGGAATAGCTTCTCTACATGGACAGAAGGTTGGTTGATCCCCGGCACACAAACCTACGTTGGCGCACTCATCCAAGACGCTGGGGGCATCATCGCGCTGGGCGAAACCGCTCCCGAAGATAGCACCTTGTTGAGTTTTGAAGCAGTCTATGCCGACGCGCTTGATGCTGATGTGTGGGTTATCAACGAATTTGGCATGCTCGCCTTGACGGATTTATTGGCACAGGATGCTCGCTTTGCTGATTTTGCCGCAGTGGCAAATGGCGCGGTCTGGAATGACAATCTCGATGTGAACGCCAACGGGGGCAACAACTATTATGAATTGGGTGTCACCAATCCGCATTTGGTGTTGCAAGACCTAGTGGCAATGTTCCATCCGCAATTGTTGCCTGACCACGAATTTCTCTTCTATCGCCAGTTTGAACCCCTTCAATAGTGGAAAGCCCTTAACATGACCTCGCATCCTCCCCCCCCTGTTAACTCTCCCCGATTGGATTTGGGCTTGCGCCCGATTTGGTTGTTGGTCTTGTTGGGAGGGGGGGCAGGACTGTTCTTGTTGAGTTTAGCACTCGGTTCTGTTTCCATTCCTTTCGATCAAGTCCTGCTGATCTTGCGCGGTGGCACGCCAGAAAAAATATCGTGGCTCAATATCGTGCTCAAGTTCCGCCTACCCAAAGCCATCACTGCCACACTGGCAGGGGCGGCTTTGGGCGTGAGTGGCTTGATGATGCAAACCTTCTTCAAGAACCCTCTAGCAGACCCGTTCGTCTTGGGCATCAGCTCTGGGGCAAGCCTGGGGGTAGCGTTGGTGGTTCTGACGGCTGGCACGGCTGGAGGAATGTTGTTGGCAGGCTTTGGCTTCGCCGGCGATTTGTTGCTGGTGGGCGCGGCAGCGTTGGGCGCGACAGTGAGTATGCTCTTGGTGCTGGTGGTTGCCAGCCGTATTCACAACAACATGACCTTGCTCATCTTAGGGTTGATGATGGGCTATTTTGTTTCCGCCATTGTCAGCTTGTTGCTGTACTTCGCCATCCCCGAACGGATTCAAGCCTATCTGAATTGGACGTTCGGGAGTTTTAGTAGCGTGACGTGGGATCAACTTCCGCTATTGGCAGGTGGAATCGGCGTAGGATTATCACTGTCGCTTGTCCTCACCAAACCGCTGAACGCGCTCCTGCTTGGGGAGCGTTATGCGCGTAGCTTGGGGATGAACATCCCCCTCATGCGCTTGTGGATTGTGGGCGCAACCGCCTTGCTCGCCGGCACCGTTACCGCTTTTTGTGGACCCATCGGCTTTATCGGAATAGCTGTCCCGCATTTGTGCCGTAACCTGTTGCGCACCTCCGATCATCGCATGTTAGTACCTGCTTCCATTTTGATGGGGGCGATGCTTGCCCTGCTCGTCGCGCTCATTGCTGAATTGCCCGGCAGTGAGTTGGTGCTTCCCTTGAACGCTGTCACCGTGTTCATTGGTGCGCCGATTGTCATCTTCGTCATTGTTCGTCAACATCACGCACACGAGACCTTTAGCTTATGATGCCTGCTCTTTTGACCACCCATGATTTAACGGTGGGGTATCGCACGCGCAACCAAACGATCACCCCGATTGCCTCTCATCTCAACCTTGCCCTGCATCAAGGCGAAATGGTGTGCTTAATGGGGGCGAATGGCGTAGGCAAATCTACATTGATGCGCACGCTCGCCACCATGCAAAAACCCATTCACGGCAAAATCACGCTTGATGGGCAAGATGTGAGTAAACTCCCTGCCCCAGCACTTGCCACACGCTTGAGCGTGGTCTTCACCGACCGCCCAGAGTTGGGCTTGATGAACGGGTACGCGCTGGTTGCGTTAGGGCGACATCCCCACACCGACTGGACAGGGCGGCTGACCACGCATGATGAGGACATCATTCGTTGGGCGGTGGGGGCGGTGGGTGCCAACGCATTCGCCCATCGCGCGGTCATGGAGTTGAGCGACGGACAACGCCAGAAGTTGATGATTGCCCGTGCCCTAGCGCAGGAATCCGCCGTGATCTTGTTGGATGAGCCAACCGCCTTCTTGGATTTACCGCGCCGTGTTGAACTCATGCAGACCTTGCAAGAGGTTGCCCACACCACCCAACGCGCTATCTTGCTTTCCACGCACGATCTTGATCTGGCGTTGCGTTCAGCAGATCGCTTGTGGCTATTGACCGAGCGTGGCGTGAGGGTGGGCATACCCGAAGAGCTAATCCTGAATGGCGCGTTTGCCTCTGCTTTTCATAGTGAGGGGGTGGAGTTTGATTATGCCAGCGGTTCGTTTGCTATGGCGCACCCCAAGCACGGGGTAATCGGTTTGATGGGGGAGGGCATCGAAGCGAACTGGACGGCGCACGCCTTGCGTCGCGTGGGTTACACCGTCTCAATGCTCCCGTTTCAATCTTCCACCCCCGATCTGATTGTACAGATTAAAGCCACCGAACAGGGGATGATCTGGCTTTTGACGCACCGCCACCACACCACCATCTATCCCACGCTGGAAACCTTGCTCCAACAGGTGATCCTGCTCCAAGATAAAGCGTCTTCTCTTGTCAATCAGGAAGTCGCATGAATTTCCCCATAATTGCCCATGATAACGAAAGAGCCTTCGCCCATGTTTCTTCCCACCTTTAGCCACCACTTCGTCTTCTGTACTGCCACCACGCCTACCCCTGCTGAACAGGTTTTGTATGATGCCTTGAGCGCGTTGTTGGGGACGCATGACGCGCCGGCGGTTTTGTGTTCGCACAGCATCAACCCTGAAATAGGGGCACACTCTCCCCTCTTGGCGGTTTATCCGCACGGAGTCTGGTATGCCGAATTGGATGAGGCGCGTTTGGCGGACATCGTGCATGCGCACCTACAATATGGCGAACCGCTGGAGGACGCTCCCCAGCAACGTATGGGCACGCTCCCCCAGACAACCCCGTCTTCCACCCCATCGCGCACCACGCGACAAGGGCTGGTGCTGGTCAACACAGGGGAGGGGAAGGGCAAATCTACCGCCGCCTTTGGGGTGATTTTGCGCATGTTGGGGCGCAAGAAGCGCGTGGCATTGGTGCAGTTCCTCAAGCATGAGGGCGGACAATGGGGCGAAGTACGCGCCCTCAGCGAGCTAGGATTGGATGCGGTCAAGACCGGGGATGGGTGGACATGGACGAGCAAAGACATGGATGAGACCCAAGCGCGGGCGTTGCACGGGTGGGAAATTGCCCAAGAGAAGATCACCAGTGGCAACTACGATCTTGTGGTTTTGGATGAATTTACCTACCTGTTAGATTTTGGATGGCTAGAGACGGAAAGCGTGCTGGCGTGGTTGCGTGCCAACAAGCCCCCCGCCTTGCACCTTGTTATCACCGGGCGCGGTGCCCCACAAGCGTTGATCGACTATGCCGACACCGTGACGAACATGACCAAGATCAAGCACGCTTATGATCGGGGCATCCCTGCTCGCGCCGGCATCGAGTTCTAATCAGGCATGTGTTCAGCAACTGCCCGTGTTAGCTGTCCCCATTCTTCCAACGTGAGCGTTTCGGCACGGCGTTTCGGGTCAAGCTGTGCGTGCTGTAAGATTTGATCCGCCATCCCACTGGCAAGGGCAAGCCCACTGCTCAAGCTATTGCGCAGCTGTTTGCGCTTTTGAGAGAAGCCAGCTTTCACCACTTGGAAAAAGAGCTTCTCGCTGGGGATGTCAATCGGGGGGGTGGGGTGAGTTTCCACCCGTAAGATGGCACTGTCCACCTCTGGACGGGGCCAAAAGACCGCGCTGGGCAATTTCGCCACCAGTTGGGGTTGCCCATAGAATTGCACCATCACCGCTAACCGACTCATATCATTGGGCTTGGAACAAATGCGCTCCCCGATCTCATATTGTAGCGTTAGCACCACGCGGTTAGGGCGGTGCTGACACGCGAAAATCTGCCACAGAATATCGCTGGTGATGTAATACGGAATGTTGGCAACCACCTTCCACGCGCGATCAGGGGGGAAGTGCTCATTCAAGTTCACCCGTAGGAAATCCTCATAGATCACGCGCACGTTGGGATAAGGCGCAAGCGTTTGCGAGAGGACTGGCTCTAAGCGTCGGTCAATCTCCACCGCCACAATGGGGCTATCGGGGTGACTTTCCGCCAGCTTGACGGTCAACGCGCCGGTGCCGGGTCCCACCTCTAGTAGGCGTTCGCCGTTTTGCGCGTCCGCCGTCTTGATGATCTTGTCCAGCATGTTGGGGTCATGGAGGAAGTTTTGCCCCAGCCCCTTGCGTGGCTCTAAATTGTACTGATCCAGTAACTGCTTAGGATTCATAATGCTTTATAACCATTATCTATTGTGTGTGTGGATTGTATCCCACAACTTAAATGTTTCCCATAAAAGATAGAATGAGTGGTTGCACCAAGTCTTTTGAATTACACTGATGGAGAGTGAGAATCCCTAGATAGGACTATCGAATGAGTTTGCAACCGCTATTGTTTAGCGTGGAATCTTTGACACCCACTACGACAATCCCACCACTTAAAAGTCAGTTTCTGAAATGGATTGGTAACAAGCAGCGTTTCGCTCATGAAATTATTGGCTATTTCCCAAGAGATTTCAAAATGTATTATGAACCTTTTATTGGTTCAGGTGCGATATTAGGAACACTCTTCCCAAAACGGGGAGTTGCTGGAGATTCACTTCAACCCTTGATCCAGATATGGCAGACATTACAACAACAGCCTGAGATTGTTGAGGAATGGTATCTTGAGCGTTGGCTTCAGTTTAATGGGAATGATCGAACTGTAGCTTATAATGCCATTAAAAGATCATTTAATGTTCAACCTAATCCTGCTGATTTATTATTTCTATCACGCTCATGTTATGGGGGAGTGGTACGATTCCGTAAAGATGGATACATGAGTACCCCCTGTGGTGTGCATGACCCTATCCATCCCAGTCGCTTTGCAGAACGGGTTAAGGTTTGGCATGAGCGCGTTCAAGGGGTGGAGTTTCTCCATGATGATTTTGAAGCCACGATGAAACTTGCCCAACGAGGGGATTTGATTTATTGTGACCCACCCTATAGCGATACCCAATCTATTATATATGGCTCACAACAATTCAGTTTGATGCGATTACTTTCAGTGATTGAGGATTGTAAATCACGTGGTGTCTATGTTGCCCTCAGTATTGATGGCACCAAGCACAATGGTCGAAAGCGTCCACAGTTACAAATCCCAGCGGGATTATTTGAACAGGAGATAGTCGTAAACTGCGGACGCTCGATGTTGAAGCGGTTTCAAATGACAGGGCAAACCCTTGAGGATGAGGTTGTCACCGATAGATTGTTGCTCAGTTATTCCCCCTAGATGGAGCGGAGCATGCCACCATCCACGCGCAGGCTTGCCCCCGTGATGTACGAGGCGGCAGGGGATAACAGGAACGCCCCAGCCTTGCCAAACTCATCCACCGTGCCCAATGCCCCCAGCGGAATACTCTTCAACGATTGAGCGCGTGCCTCCTCAAAGGTGATGTTCAAGCGTTGTGCGCGTTGCTGATCTAGGAATGCCACGCGGTCAGTATCAATCCGCCCTGGTATCAGGTTATTAACCCGTATGCCCTGTGGGGCAAGTTCATCCGCCAACGTTTTGACCAAGCCTGCCACGCCAGCCCGCATCACGGTGGACATGCCCAACCGCTCAACTGGCTCTATGATTGAAGAAGAGGTGATGGTTAAGATCGCGCCCCCGTGCGTGAGGTGGGGCAAGGTCGCCCGTATCATGCGGATGGAACTGAGCAAGGTGAGTTCAAACGCGCTTTGCCATTCGGCATCGCTGATCTCCTTGAACGCCTTTGAGGCGGGTCCCCCTGCATTCACCAAGATGCCATCCACGCGCCCCCAAGCGTTCACCGTGCGTTCCACCCATTGGACAATCTCGGTGGGTTGGGTGACATCGCACGCGGTGGCAAGCGTGGGCGTGTTGAACTGGGTGGCAAGTTGTTCGGCGGTGGCTTCCACTTCGTCAGCTGTGCGACTGCACAATGAAACCCGCGCCCCATCCATAGCAAGGGCGCGTGCCACCCCCAACCCTAAACCTTTGCTTGAGGCGGCGACTAAGTAAACCCGCCCGCTTAATCCTAAATCCATGTTGCTTCCTTTTTAGTCACAAAGTTTGTTAAAGTTTGAATCAATTTAATGCAATCTCAATGTTTTACGCTATACTATAAAGTTGTTGATTCTGTTCAATCAAGTGTAGTCATTGCCTATGATGATTCTTTATATTGATGATGATCCTGCTAGTATCAAACTGGTGGCGAAGGTTTTGGGGTTAATGGGGCATCGTATCATTTCCGCGCCCAACGTTCGGACAGGTTTATCCTTGGCGCATCGTGAACCCCCTGAACTCATCTTGATGGATTTACACTTGCCCCACATCAACGGCTTGGAGGGAATCTACCTCCTGCAAAATATGCCCAGCTTGGCGAACATCCCCATCATTGGCGTAACTTCGCAATCTGACGAAGACACCATGAATGCCTTCTTAGATTTGGGGTGCATTGCCTTTGTGCCCAAGCCGATTGAGCCAGAGCTATTGTTAGAAGCCGTGAAGCGCGTGGGTTAGCCCTTCCTTTCGGTGTGCCCCTTTAACCGAACGCAAGAGTGCGGTATAAAGTAGGACAATATACCTTTGAAAGGACTTTTTTATGGCAGACACTCCTGAAATCCGCGACCGCCTGAATGCACGTTCCCGTACCCTAGTGGGCGGAACTGACCGTGCTGGGGCGCGTTCAATGTTGAAAGCTATTGGACTCACCGACGAAGACCTCGCCAAGCCCTTGGTGGCGGTTGCCAACACTTGGACAGAAATCGGTCCTTGTAATTTCCACTTGAAGATGATCGGCGCGAAGATCAAAGAAGGCATCCGTCGCGCTGGTGCCACCCCCCTTGAATTTAATACCATCTCGATTAGTGATGGCATCACTATGGGCACCGAAGGCATGAAGGCATCCCTCATCTCACGCGATATGATTGCTGACAGCATTGAGCTAGTTGCCGCGGCGAACATGTTTGATGCGGTTGTCGCCGTCAGTTCCTGCGACAAAACCATCCCCGGCACGATCATGGCACTCATTCGCCTGAATGTCCCCTCACTGATGTTGTATGGTGGAACCATCAAGCCCGGCAAATTCCCCGGACGCTACCCCATGAATGCCATGGATGGTCAGCCCGAAGACGATAAAGAAATTAACATCGTCCATGTGTATGAGGCAATCGGCGCGTATACTAGCGGAAAGATCAGCGCGGAAGACCTCAAGCGCATTGAAGATGTTGCTTGCCCAGGACCCGGTGCTTGCGCTGGACAGTTCACCGCGAACACCATGAGTACCATCGCCGCCATCATGGGCATTTCTCCGATGGGCTTTAATGACATTCCGGCGACGGATGGCGAGAAGGAAGACATCGCCGTCAAAACAGGCGAAATGATTATGCACTTGCTGGAAAATGACATTCGCCCTAGCCAGATCATCACTCGCGCTTCGCTAGAAAACGCGATCGCTTCGGCAGCGGGTACGGGCGGAAGCACCAATGCGGTGCTACACACGCTCGCCTTTGCACGTGAAGCTGGTATTCCCTTCACGCTTGATGACATCGAAGCCATCAGCCGTCGTACCCCCCTCATTGCTGACATGACCCCCACCGGACGCTACAACGCCCTCGATATGTATGAGGCGGGCGGGATTCGTCTATTGGCACAACGCATGATTGAAGGCGGATACTTGAATGGCGAGACCCTCACCGTGACGGGCAAGACGTTGGCGCAAGAAGCCTCCACCGCCGTAGAAACCCCTAACCAAAAAGTCGTCCTCCCCCTTGACCACCCCGTTAAAGATAGCGGTGGCTTGGTGATCTTGAAGGGCAACTTAGCAACACGCGGTGCAGTCGTCAAACTCAAGGGTACAGAACCCCAACTCTTCCGCGGTCCGGCACGCATTTTCAACCGTGAAGAAGATGCCTTTGAAGCAGTCAAGAACCGCGAGATCAACAAGGGTGATGCGGTGGTCATTCGCTATGAAGGACCCGTTGGCGGTCCCGGCATGCGCGAGATGCTCCAAATCACGGCGGCGTTGGTTGGGCAAGGCTTGGGTCAAGAGGTGATGTTGCTCACTGATGGGCGGTTCTCCGGCGGAACACGTGGCTTGATGATTGGGCATGTTGCTCCTGAAGCAATGGTTGGCGGAACGATCGCGCTGTTGCAAGAGGGCGACATGATCGAGGTCGATGTGGAAAACCGTAGCCTACGAGTTGACTTAAGCGATGAGGTTTTGGCAGAGCGTCGCGCAAATTGGCAAGCACCCCTTCCCAATTACACCACAGGGGTGATGGCGAAGTATGCCAAGCTGGCACAACAAGCGGATGATGGGGCGGTTAGCAACATCCTCTAGCACACTGAAAGCTATCTTCTATCTCCTGTTTGCTTGTGAAAGCAAGCAGGAGAATGAGTGGGTTTGTGTATCTTTGTGAGCCTTTTAGCCTATACTTAGGATAAGGGTTGTTAGAGTCAAAGCTAGGTTATAGGAGCAAGCAAACATGGTGAACTTAAAAGAGAAGTACGCGCTCGTCACAGGGGGAACGAACGGAATCGGTTTCGTAACCGCGCTTGAGTTGGCACGCATGGGAATTTCGGTGGTGATCGTGGGGCGCAATGAAGAGCGTTGTCGAGAGGCGGTCAATCGTATTGGCGATGAAACCGGCAACCCTGCCATTCGCTATATGGCGGCTGATCTTTCTGACATGCGGGCAGTTCGGCTTTTGGCGCAGGCGTATCGTGCCAAGTTCAACCAGTTAGACATCTTGGTTAACAACGTGGGTGCCATCTTCATGAAACGCCAAGAGAGCATTGACGGGTTAGAGATGACCTTTGCCCTTAACCACATGAGCTATTTTGTGTTGACACAAGAACTGCTCCCGATCATTCAACATACCGCTGACCACGATGCAGAGTTTGGCGCACGCATCGTCAACGTGTCGTCTGGGGCACACCTCATCCCCATGAACTGGGAGGATATACAATTTCAACGGGGCTATAATGGCTTCCGTGCCTATGGGCAAAGCAAGCACATGAACGTTTTGTTCACCTATGAACTTGCCAAACGCCTAGAAGGAACAGGCATCACCGCCAATGCGTTGCACCCCGGCGCGGTGGCAACCAACTTCATGCGTGATAACGGCTGGCTTGGCAAGGTGTATTCGTCATTGGCGCAAGTGTTTCAGAAGTCTCCGCAAGAAGGCGCAAAGACCAGCATCTATCTTGCTACCTCCCCTGATGTACAAAATGTAAACGGCAAATACTTTGATAATTGTGCGGAACAAAAGTCTTCCCCTGCCACGCATGACCCCGAAGCGTGGTCACGCCTATGGGAGATTAGCCAGCAGATCGCCGAGCGGATCTAGCCTGATCGGGTGAGCGTGCCGACATTGGCGCAAGCATTGTGAGTATGATACCATCCTTGTATCCGTTTGGTCTCAACTAAGGGAGGGCAATGATGTATCAAACATTCACAGTACGAGGCTTTCGAGGGTTTCGAGATTTAGAAATCAACGACTTAGCGCGTATTAACCTGATCGGTGGCAAGAACAACGTGGGCAAGACCAGCCTACTTGAAGCATTCTTCCTCTTTGCAAACCCGCATAACGGTGAATTATGGATACGTCTCAATGCCTTTCGTGGACTGTCGCGCATTGAGATAATTACAGATACGCTAAGTACAGATACACAAAGAAGTACAGCTTTTGATAGCCTATTCTATCAATTTGATTCCAGTCAAGAGATTCAACTGGCTGGACGCAGTGACCAGCAAGAATATGACTTCCGCCTTGCTTCGGTTAAAAATACTCATGAACGCGCGATGATTAATTTATCCTCTCAAGCGGTACAGCCCATCTTCCAATTAAGCGTTCAAGATAAAATACAATCCGATTCGGTTACTGAAATCAATGTCAAAGTTGAAACGGGACAGCTGATGGTTTCTTCACCCTCTTCAAAAGATCGCCATCCCACTTACTTTTTCAACTCGACCGTTCGTGAAAGTTTTGGTGTTGTTGCAGAGCGGTTCAGTAACTTGATCTTAGAAGGGCAAGAATCCCTTGTGGTCAAGGCATTGCAAGCGATTGAACCGCGCATTCAATCGGCACGCCTATTACAAAGGTATGGGGAAGTGATGGTACATGTTGAGATAGGGGATGGGAAGCCCACTCCGATTGTCTTGATGGGGGATGGGATGAATCGCTTTTTGCAATTGGTGCTGGCAATGGGCAACGCACGCAATGGGGTGATTTTGATTGATGAGATTGAAAACGGTTTGCACTATTCCACCCACGCCAAAATTTGGCAGTTGTTGGGGGAAGTAGCAGAACTATTCAATGTGCAAGTGATTGCCACCACCCATAGCTCTGAGATGATTGAATCCGCTTATGATGCCTTTCATGAGCAGGAAGACCCTGCTTTGTTTCGCTATCATCGCTTAGCCCGTCGCAAGAATGGTGACATCACTATCACCACCTATTCACCTGATGCCATCCAATCCAGTCTTGAGATGGACTTTGAGGTGCGGTAATGAGCAAAAACATCGAGCGTACCCGCTTATTGCTGGTTGAGGGGGTTGATGACATCAAGTTCTTTCAAGCGTTATGTCATCATTTATTTGGTGAAAAATATTCTGCCACTCTCCAGATAATGAGCTATGACGGAAAAGATCACTTGGAGAAGCTAGTTAAAGCATTGCAAGAGCGAGATGACTATTTCGATGATGTCACCCATTTAGGGATTGTGCGTGATGCCGATTTTACAGGCGGAGCGTTGCAAAGCGTTCAAAATATTCTGAAGGGAGTGGCACGGAAACAGCTAAGTATCCCAGAACAGCATAATCAATTTGTGGGCACTGATCCTAGCGTGGGCATCTTCATCATGCCAAGTGGCAACCGTAAAGGGATGTTAGAAACGCTGGTACTGGATGCCTTACAGTCCGATGAGATCATACCGTGTGTAGAAGATTATTTTGCTTGCATCGAGAGGAAAGGCATTATCCCTAAAGAAGAGCCTCTCGATAAAGCGCGACTCGCAGTCTATCAGGCGAGTGCGCAATTGCGGATGCGCACCTACATTGAAGGAAAAAATGTACACGAGGAAGCATTAGCCAAAGATCGTAAACGCTCAAGTGTGGATGACATTTATAAGATGAAATGGTGGTCATGGGATTCCCCTGCTTTTGATGAAGTGAAAGCATTCCTCCGTGAACTCTTCACCGCACCATGACTTGCCCCGCGATGAACCATGTTGCCCCTGCGCCATCTCCCTGCGCCGTCACAGGCACGCCGTTATCTAATACCATCACTTCGATGTTGTAGCGTCCGCGAGGGGTTTCGGGGTTGAGGTTGAGATCATAGTGAACGCGCACTAATTCCCCCACCGCCAAAGCAGGCGCAGGCATGCCGTAGTCAATCGCTTCACCATAGACTTGCCCGAACGGATCGGTCAGGCGCACTCGTGGGGTGAGGGCGTGTGCTTGAATCGTTTCCCAATATAGCACCACCAACACACGCCCGTTAGGGGGGTGTAACCGCTCATCACGGGCGAATACCTCCGTCACCAGCGGGGCGATTCCGCGCAGGGTCAGTGCCTCCCCAAAGGTGATGTCGAGCGTGGGGGTGGGCAACGGAGCAGTCACAACAGGTTGAAGATCATACAACTGAATGTGCATCCCTGCTGGATATGCCTCGCTAACCAACGGATAACGCCGCTGAAACCAGTCTAATGCCAAGTCTTGCGGATCGCTCACGATGGGTTGATAGCGCACCAACCACGCCCGATCACGCCCAATGAGCATGGGCGCAAACGCCTCGCTCAAGTTGAGGGTGGGGGCAACCTGTGGGAAGAATCCTTGTGAGGGCGCGTCACCGTTGTAATGGTAACGAAACGCCTCTTGTCCCCAATCGGGCACAATCACCACCGCATCTTGGGGCAAGGTGACATCGCTCACATAGCGCGTTCCAGCCGTCCAATCGTCGCGCCAGCCATGTTGTATATCCAAGCGCAACCCTACGCCTGCCACTCCACCCAATAAAATCGCTACTCCTATTCCTCTTAGCGTATGGCGAAATGGGAGCATCCACGGGATGAGCCACACCATCCCAAACGGAACAAGGTAACGCGGTTTGAAGAAGTGTGCCCCCATTCCCAGCGTTGCCATGCCCAGCCACGTTAGGGCAACGAATGCCAACAACGGACGCAAGCGCGACTGTCGCCATGCGATTCCCCAACAGATGCCCCAGCTTGCCAACAGCCCCCATCCTATCCAATTGGCTAACGTAACCCGATGGGCAAGGGCAACGGTCAACAACGCGGGAGGAACTTCATGCGCTGGCAGTTGATAAGTGGGATTGACCGACGCGCCTAATAGGGTATCCGATGTGAACAGGCGCAAAGTTGGGAGCGCAAACGGAAGCCACAACGTCACGATTATCAGCGAGAATGCCATGATCCACACGCGCCTGCGTGGCTGTGTCCACAGCAAAACCACCGTCGCGCTGGCAAAGATAACCGCCCCAATAATGTGGGTGTATAACGCACCTAGCCCTGCCACTCCCCAAACCACCCACCGCCACCGACTGGACGTAACCGTCACCCACAGCAAACATGCCACCCAAAATCCCAACAGCGTATACATGCGAATGAGCCATCCACCGCTGATGAGCAACGGGGAAAGACTCCACACCGATACACACAAGATGGGGAACATCACGCGCTCAGTCGTGCGATTGAGAACGCGCGTCAATATTGCCATGCTCACCACATCCAAGAAGATATTCATCACACGCAATGCCAGCAGGCTTTCCCCCATCAGGGCAACCCACGCCTTCACCATCACAAAATGAACGGGGGGGTGAATATCCAACTCAAGGCGCATCAACCCACGCACGAGCATGGGCAATGGGTGACGGCTAAGGGCGAGGCTAAAGGCATCGTCTCCCTCCAGCCCATGAAAGTCATGCAGGGCGAGGCGCAAGGCAAACCCGAACGCCAGCAATAACGCGAGGATGAGCGAGGTGTGGGATGGGCGTTTCATCGGTTAGAGGGTATCCGTGAAGCGATTCAAGAAAATTAGGGTGTGTAACCAGCGCGTTGCCCATAGATGTAAGAATGAGGAATATGCCACAAGCAGGGCAATGATCGCCAGGGGGATGCGTCTGGCACTCCATGCCAACAGGATCATCCACAAGGGCAAGGCATCCACGATGAAGCGATACCCAAACTGCATGCTCCCCGTGTTGTGATAGAGTAACGGGGGGAGCATCACTAAGCCAATGGCAAGGGCAATCAACCAAGTTTGTCGCGTATTGCCTGCCCACCATCCCAGCACCAACAGCGGACACGCCCATAACAAGCCCATGCCGATGGGGTCTGGACTAAGCCAGCCACAGTTATCCAGACGGGTGGCACCGCCTAAACAATCGAGGCGCACACTCCGCGCAGGCTTGATCGTGGCAACGTACAGGTTTTCAAGGAAGAATGCGGGGCTGAACGTGCCATGTTCAAGCCGACGTTGTTGGATGCTCTCGGAATCGTTCAAGTAATCATAGCCGTTATCGAAGATGTTCCCAAAGCGTACCCCGTTGTAAGCCGCCAAGATGCCTCCTGCTAGGGCAATGGGGATGAGGAAGCGCAGTACCTGTTGTTGCCATGTGGTACGGGATGCTTCAGGCAGAAGCCACCACCACCCCAACGCAAAGACCATTGCGCCCGGCACGATAGACAAACGGGTGAGGGCAACCAAGCCCAATGCGATCCCTGCCCAAGTTGCCCGTCGGCAAACCACCGCCCAAATGAACCCCCACATCAGCAAGGTTGCCATGGTTTGCCCCATGAACCATACCGTGCCTAAGCCACCCATATACATTTGAGGCGTACCAAAACCAAAGAACGCCACCAACGCCCCGCGCTTGATCCCGTTGACATCGGGCGCAACCAAGCGTAAGACCACATCACACAAGGCGATGCTGAATCCACTTATCAGCACACTCACCGCAATATCGGAGGCATGCTCTTTGCCTTGTAGCAACACAAAGGGCAACATCACTAAGGCGGGCAACGGCTGATGGGCAACATACCACTTGCCCTCATAACGAATGAGATCATAATCGGGTTCTGGATCAACCAAATCTACCCGCCCATGCAAGAGCGCGTCCGCTAGGTTGATGTAGTAAGGTGCTACCGATTGCTTGAATAGCACCGGGCGCACGACGAAACCATACAAACCTAGCGAAGCAAGCGCGATCAAGGCAAAGCGTGCAATGATCCAATACGGTTGCCAACGTGGCGAGAGAGAAGGCATGGGGTGGTTGCTCCTGTTTAACTTCTTGTGCAATTCAAACAAGGTTTGCTTGTCTTAACCATTCTTTCAAGGTATAGTTATGGTCAGTGTCATTCAAATAACGATTCACAATGTCAGACGACGTTCCCGAGCCTAGTCACAAACAACTTCGTAACTTCATAGCCACGCTTCAATATCAACCCGAGCTGCTTGGATTGTCTTGTGCAACGCCGAACAGCCTCATTCCCCCATTGAATACTTTCACCTTCAGGACGGTAACTTGGACGATTCCGCATTGTATGGCTTAATTGCCAGCAGTATTTTAACATCCATTTACGCGCTTTTGACCTTTACGCTTTCTGGTCATATTGCTTTGCGATCAGAAAAGCGCGACGAAGAAAGCCAAGCCATTCAACTCACGGTGCAATTGTTGGGGCTAGGGATTGTGGCAGGGGTGGTAGAAATCCAACAAACCACCTTGATCCTCCCGTTGCAATCTCCATTTCCAACATGGGTACATACCCTCATCTTGATTCCCTCCATCACCCTAGTGTATTTGCTTGGGTATGTCATTCCAGACGTGATGGGGCGGCATTATGCGCATAAAGCTCCTGGGCTGGTTAACATGCTGGCTAACTTTGTGTTGCTCATCTTCACACCCTTCATGCTCTTCTTGACCCGCACACGAGATGTCGTGTTGAATCTGTTTAAGATTGAGGATGATGTCACCACCATCACCGAAGAAGAGTTGATCTCCATCATTGAAGAGGGAGACTCTTTTGAGGAGGGACAAGGAGAGATGATCCGCTCGGTATTAGAGTTGAGCCAAACCACCGTTACCGAAATGATGGTGCCCCGTATTGATGTGGTGGCGGTTGATAAGCGGACTTCCATTAAAGAAGCTCGACAAGTCTTTTTAGATACTCGCCATTCACGCTTGCCCATATACGATGGAAACATTGATACGGTGATTGGGCTGTTGTACGTCAAAGATTTATTGGATGTGTGGCATAATGGACATACCACCGTTCAGTCGGTAGAAGAGATCATGCGCAAGGCGTTGTTCGTCCCAGAGAGCATCACGGCGGATCGCCTGCTGGCGCAATTCCAACGCCACAAGACACATCTTGCCATTGTCCTAGAGGAATATGGCGGGACGGCGGGCTTGGTGACGCTGGAGGATTTGCTAGAGGAAATCGTCGGTGATATTCAAGATGAGTATGACGATGATGAAGCGGAAGAATTTGTCGCTTTGAATGACCGCGAGTTCCGTGCAGATGCTTCGATTACCATCACCGACCTCAATCATGAGTTGCATGTCGATCTGACGGATGAGGCTGTGGATACGCTCGGTGGATATTTGTTCACCAAGTTTGAGCGCATTCCAGACGTGGGCGAAACCTTTGAATTACAGGGGTATCTATTCACAGTGGAAGAGCTAGAAGGGCGACGCATCCGCACAGTCCATATTCAAAAAGTTCAAACGGAAGAAGTGAATCAAGTCCAACCTGCTGATCTATAGAAAGTTGTGATGTCATGTTTACTCTTGAAGACCTGATTCAACAGGCGCAACAAGCTGCCGAAAGAGCGTATGCTCCCTATTCGCATTACCATGTTGGCGCGGTTTTGGTTGCCAAAGATGGGCAACACTTTAGCGGATGCAACGTTGAGAATGCGTCCTATCCCGCTGGCATTTGTGCCGAGCGCACCGCCTTGGTGAAAGCGATTAGCGAAGGCGTGCGAGAGTTTGAGATGATCGTCGTCTGGACGCGCAACGGGGGTTCTCCATGTGGGATTTGTCGGCAGATGTTATTTGAGTTTGCGCCTGATTTGCGCGTGGTCATGGTGAATGAGGCTGGGGAAGTGGTCAGCGATTTACCGCTACACGAGCTACTCCTGCACGGTTTTAGCCCCTCCAAACTGCATGAGTAAGGGCGATGTCTAAGCAAGAACGCCACCTGCGCACCCATGCCATTGTGTTGCGGCGGCGCATTTACCGTGAGGCAGATTGGATGCTCACCTTGTTTAGCCCCACCTATGGCAAGTTTGATGCGGTGGCACACGGCGCACGCAAGGCGACAAGCCGTAAGACCGGTCATGTTGAATTGTTCGCCTGTGTAGACATCCTCATTAACCGACGCAAAGAGCCGGGCATCGTCTCGCAAGTGGAATTAGTGGAGCCGTTCTTGCCCATGCGAGAAGACTTGGTGCGTGGGGCGTATGCCGCTTATGCGGTAGAGCTGTTGGATAAACTGACCCAATTTGAAGATACCGACGCTGAACCCCTCTATCAATTGTTCTATCAAACCCTTAGCCAACTGTGCGTTGCCCCAGAACCGCGTCTTGTCTTGCGCTACTATGAGTTACATTTGATGGAGCAGGCGGGGTTTCGTCCGGAGTTAAACGAATGTGTGATGAGTGGCGAGCCGATTGAGCCAATGGCGCAGTATTTCAGTTATACCGAAGGGGGCGTGGTCTCCCCTGAGTTTGGGCAACATGGCACGAACGTCATCCCCATCAGCCTCAACGCGCTTAAGTTATTGCGCCACATGCAACGTAGTCCGTTCCAACAGGTTGCCAGCTTACGCCTAGAGGATGCCCTCCTTTTAGAGGTGGAACACCTATTGTTGGGTTACATCACGCACATCTTAGAAACGCACTTGCAATCTGTGGACTTCATCCGACGGGTGCGTCGCCCGTTATAAACACGCTTTGCCCCTACCCATGCCTCCCTAAAATGGGCTATAGTTTGCCATCGTTTGGCTAGTTATATTGCATGGAGGAACTCACATGCTGATGCGTTTAATCATTGCGTTGATTGTTTGGGTGACAGTTGTTGTTGCTGGATGCACGTCTACTGGCACACCTACTGACACGCCTCCCACCGCCCCCACCCCACCCACTTTGGAAACGATGTCCTTCACCGAATCCCCCCAGATGATCCTTGAACCCGGCGTAGATTATGGGGTCATCATTGAAACCAACAAGGGCAACATTGTTTTAGATCTGTTTGAGGGCGAAGCCCCCGCCACCGTGAACAACTTCGTCTTTTTGGCGGAACAAGGCTTTTATGATGGGGTGCAATTCCACCGCGTCATCGCTGATTTCATGATTCAAAGTGGAGATCGCAACGGAAACCCACCCGGCACAGGCGGACCCGGCTATCGCTTTAACGATGAGGGAAGCGCGTTAGAGTTGCCACATGATGGGGCAGGGGTGTTAAGCATGGCAAACGCCGGTCCCAATACCAACGGATCACAGTTCTTCATCACCCATGTAGAAACTCCCTGGTTGAATGGGGTGCATGCGGTGTTTGGTCGTGTGAAGGATGAGGCAAGCCAAGCAGTTGTCGATCAGATTGCACAAGGGGATTGGATGGTTAAAGTTACCATCACCAAGTAACGCTTGATAAAGCCTTCCCCCTTTGAGGTAACTTGCCAAAGGGGGAAACTTCTAGGAATAGAACGCCTTAGCCCTTGACGGGTAGGATAACGTTGGCAGGGTTGCGCAATGCACCCATGTCGCCACGTAACCAGCCGATAACGCTAGAGCCGTTATCACATACTGCTTCAATCTGATAGTACACGCCTGCGCTGTCACGCCCGACCATCTCATATTGCCCTTGTGGAATGTTACACGCGATTGCCTCGTTGAGGTTCGTCGGTTGATTATATACAACAGTCGCAGAATAGGTGACGATGGTTGGGGTGATTAATTCGCCATTCCCTTCCAACACGGGCACGTGCGAAAGATCGCCTCGCAGGAGCATAAACTCTGCGTTTACCCAGCCAGAGATTGAACCGATCTTGACCAGCCACCAAGTTTGTTGTTCATTGCGCCCCAGCATCTCAGCATAATATCCGCCACTGGTGATGCCAACCAGCGTATACTCCGCGCCTGCGCCACTTCGCATGTTCATCGGGCTAAAATTGGTGATGCCATAGCCGGGCAAGCTATCGAAGAAAGCCTGATCGTTGTTGCCACTGACGGCGGGGGCGGGGGCGTTCGGTGCAACGGATGCGGAAACAATGATGGTAGAGCCATTAGCAGCGGTTTCGGTAACGGTGCTGGCTTGGCTGGTTGGGGCGGTTGCACCCACCACAATGGGGTTGGTGTCGGTGAATGTACCCGTGCGCACTTGTACGACTAGATTTGAAACTGTTCCAACGCGCCCATCCAAAAGTTCTAGGGTGGTGATTTCAGCAGTGGAACTCAAGATGTAACCCTCTGTGCCTTGTGGCAAAGTCGTGCGCGTTCCATCAGGTAGGTTCATGACGGCGGGTAATTGCCCCGTAATGACAGCAACATTTAGTTGTGTGGTGCGCCCCCAGCGGATTTGTGTTTGCGCACGTTGTACCCACACATTCCCCACATCTGGAATGGTGATTTGATAGAAACCGTTGTTTTCATCCAACAAAGCGTAATCGGTGGCATTACCGTTGTATAGGAGGGTGCGCAATTTGGAGTTGGTATTCGGCTCTCTATACAGATCCATATTCATGCCACTACGCGCAAAAACGCGATAGAAGCGCGTTTGTGAAGTGACGGCTGCAGAAGCACTCGCCAAATCCGTACACACAATTTCCCCACGTGAGATGGTTTGTTCAGCTAATCCGTTTCCTGCTACGCTGATGATGGCAACGGTGATGGGGCTTGACGTAGGGGCGGTTGTCCAACTGAAGTTGATCCCATTGCCGAAGTCTAGGGTAGTACCCACCAACTGATTATTTTGTGCGGATTGATAGACGATTGTTCCATTGGCATCCGTCGCCCGAATGAGAAAGGCTTCATAGCCCGGAAGGCTATTGTTGCGGTTCATGGTGACACTATCCGCCAGACTAAACCCTCCACATCCCCCTGTAATGGTGATGTTTCCGCTTCCGTATGCCCACGCTGTTTGTGTCATGCTCAACAATAAAACCAGAAAAACCAAGTTTCTACGCATTAGCTTATCACTCCTCGATACAATTCCCTCTATTGTAGCCAGATTGTACCCTTTCGTACAACTCAAAGCAGTTGATCTTTTCAAATCAATGTAATGAGGAAGTTAACTTTAAGGTGCATCACTTGACAAAGAATAAAATCATCATAGAAGATTAGCAAACCCGTTTAGGAGTGGTACGAGCCTCACCTTTTGGGAAAGACTGATTGATGATAGAACGAAACACAGATGAGGAAAGCATGGACGAAACCATAAATACACCCCACATCAGCCCTGTAAGTTCATATAACGAATGGGATCCGCTTGAGGAAGTCATTCTAGGAACCCCGCTAGGTTCCCATTTTGCGGCTTGGCGTGGCATCAATGATTACACCGTCCCTTATGGAGAATGGGTGATTGCCGAAGCTAAGGTTGGTGGTGGTGGGATGCCCTACCCAGTCGAGATGATGGATGCGGCATTAAAAGCCGTTTATGAGCTAGAACGTATTCTCATCAATGAAGGGGTGCGGGTTCGCCATGTTGAAAAGATGGATTACTCCAAAGCGTTCCATACCCCTGCTTGGGGTGTCACCACTGGTTTTAGCGCGGCAAACCCACGCGATCCTTTTCTAGTGATCGGCAATGAAATCATCGAAACCCCTATGGCGGATCGCTCGCGTTATTTTGAGGCGTGGGCATATCGTCAATTGTTCAAGGAATATTTTAGAGTGGGTGCCAAGTGGACAGCAGCCCCCAAGCCCATGCTCACCGATGAACTCTTCAAGACGTATGAAGAGATGATTGTGGATGGGCAACAAACTGGCTTTGTGCTAACCGAGTTTGAGCCAGTGTTTGATGCGGCAGATTTCGTGCGTTGTGGGCGGGACATCTTTGGTCAATTGAGCAATGCCACCAATCAATTTGGGGTGGACTGGCTACAACGCCACATCGGTGATGATTACCGCATCCACCTAGTCAAGAATAATTCTCCAGAAGCCATCCACATTGATACCACCTTCATGCCCATTGCTGAAGGCAAGATTATCTATAATCCCGAATGGATCAATCCGAATGAGTTGCCCGCCATCCTCAAGAGTTGGGGTGTCATCCCTGCGCCACAACCCATCCCCAACAAAGACCCACTCAAACTGGTGAGCGAGTGGATCAGCATTAACTTCTTGTCTTTGGATGGCGAACGCATCATCGTGTCTAAAGATCAAACCAACCTAATCGCTCTGCTCAAGGATCATGGTATGAAGCCCATCCCGATTGACTTTGATGCCTACTATCCTTTCCTTGGGGCAATCCATTGTGCCACCTTGGATATTCGTCGACGTGGAGAACTGAAGTCCTACTTCTAAAGCGCGACTTCTTTGGTCATGCAGTGAACCGCCCCGCCCCCATTCGCGCCAATTGAACAATCAATTGGGGTGATGATGTGGTTGGGGAATGCCTCCTCATAGATGCGCAATGCGCGGTCATCGGTTGAAGCCTGATAGATGGGCACTAGCACTTTGCCGTTCACCGTGAGCGAGTTGGTATAGCTCCGCCGAATGGGGAAGCCAAACCAGTTCATGTAGAAGGGTGGGTTAGGCAACGGGATCAGCTGATAGCGTTCACCACGCGCGTTAGTCTCGCTTGCCAACAAGCCCCTGGCGGCACGCTGACGATCAGCGGTGAACGTGGCGTTTGGCTCGGTAATGAGGATGGAGTCGCGGTTAATCAGCTTGGTGACTAAATCAACGTGACCCGTTTCCTCTAAGCGTAGACGGGGGATGAGGATCAACTTTTCAAAGGAGAAGCCCTCATGAAGCAAACTCTCTAAAGAAGGTCGGTTGAGGTGAGGGTTTTGTAGGAACGCCTGTGAGGTCATGATGAGCGTCCCCTCGCCGTCCGTCCATACATTGCCCCCCTCCCCGTGAAATGGCAAACGCTTCATCGGGAGAGTATGATGATGTGCCCACGCCCCCGCCATTGTGTCATCACGCTCTTGGGGATAATTGTCTAGCGGATCAAAGGTCATCTTGATGACTGCTCGCCCACCATCGGGGCGATGCCCCACGAAGGGTCCGTAATCCCGTATCCAAATATCATTGGTGGGCAGATGCAAGAACCGCACCTTTTCTATTGGAAGCGTTGGATAATGCGTCTGTAAAAACAGGGCGATGCCGTGTGCCCATGCCACATGGGGAACATGCACAGTGGGGGTGCATTCCGTCACTATCGCAGAAATCATCTGGGCGTGTAGATGCCACAAGGGGGGATAGTTGACGGGGAATGCCACCAAGATGGTTTCCATCTTTTCCCATTGAGCAGGCAAGCGCACTGTACCAAGATACGCTTCTGGCGTGAGGGTGGGGTCAACGCTTTCTACGTCAAGCAGGCTATCCTGCAGTGCTACCCCAATTTCAGATGGGGTGAGCGTTGGGGTTAATTGGAAGCGCACCAAATAATCAGCCACGAAGGCGCGGGTGATGTGTTGAAGCTGGGTGTTCTGTGTGGGGTAGAAACGGTTCAGTAACGGATGGGTGAGGGGTTGAAGCCAAGCGGGTTGCTTGCGTTCCCAAAGCGGATACGGAATATAGTTGAACTGTAGAAAGGCGTTGTTTTGTGTGGGCATAGGTTGATACTCATAGACGTGATGTTATATGAAAGTGGAGTCATATAGCAGGCGACTACCTAGCCGAACCTCTACTAATGGTGTGATGGGCTTATTGTGGAGTGAGTGAGTTGATGTACACCAACAATTCTCGTGGGGTGATTGGTTTAATCAAGGCACCCGCCAGATTATACTTTTGGAGGTTATGCTCTTTTGAGAACGCCACGCCCGAAACCACAATGATCTGGGTGTGGTCATACGTCCCTTGTTGGGCAACATAATCTAACACTTGTGTACCCAACCCATCAGGTAGCTCTAAATCTAGCACCATGAAATCGGGTGCTGAGTTGGATTTTAGGTAGTCCATAGCTGATTCAATTGTATAAGCCTGATGACAGACGTAATCGAGCTTGCGTAATTTTAACGCATACATCCAATTTAATTCGCGGTCATCTTCTACAATGAGAACTTGTCGTCCCATGTTCTACCCCTGATGATTCTGTATAGCTTCTATTCTGACACAATATCCCAACAAATTCAACCAGATGAACAGATTTTTACGGATCGCTAGGTTAAAATGGTATCTCCCATTCGTAAACGATTGTTGAGCGGTTTCATGCACATTCTACACCTAACCCCCTACTATGCCCCTGCCTATGCTTTTGGAGGCGTTCCTCGCGTGGTTCAAGGAATGGCAGAAGGCGCGGTGAAGCGTGGGCATACCGTCACCGTGCTGACCAGCCATCTTCCCACCCAAGCGGAAGCCCACTCGGTTGATGAAGCACGCTTGAACGGGGTGCAGGTCATACGAGTTCCACACGCGCTCCCCCACCTGCGTGGACGCTTCAACCTGTCCACCTCATTGGGTATGCACAACCATTTACGGGGGTTGTTGCCCCAAGTCGATCTCATCCACACCCATGAATTTCGCACGGTGGAAAATATCTTGTTATGGAACGCGCTACGCCAATGCCCCAAGCCAACGGTGCTTTCCCCACATGGAACGCTGGGGTACACAACAGGGCGTAGCCTGCTCAAGCAGGGGTGGGATCGGGTGTTTAGCCGTCCCATCGCTTCGATCATCTCTCGTGCTATCGCCCTCACCGCTGTGGAACAGGGGGAGATACAACGCTTATGGGCGAGTTTAGGTGCACATCCTATTGAAGTACCCATCATTCCCAACGGGGTTAACTTGGATGATTTTGCCACCCCCCCTAACCTTGAGGCATTTCGTGAGCGGTATCATCTTTCACCACACCATCAAGTCGTGTTGTTCATGGGGCGGTTGCATCCCCGCAAGGGGGTAGACGTGCTGGCACAAGCCATCCATTCATGGGCAAATGACCATGTACGCTTGCTGATCGTTGGTCCCGATGAAGGCTTGCGTCCAACACTAGAAGCCCTCTCACAACAAGACCCACGCCTCATCCTATGTGGCTACCTGACGGGCGAAGATCGGTTAGCCGCTTACCGTGTTGCCGATGTGTTGGTGTTGCCGGCGGTTGGGGAGGGCTTGTCTATGGCGGTGTTGGAGGCAATGGCGAATGGGCTACCGGTGTTGATCTCGGAGGGGTGTAACTTGCCTGAAGTGGTGGAGGCGAATGCTGGGCGATTGGTGTCAATAGCGGTTGATGATCTTCGGGAGGCATTGGTGAATGTGTTGGATGATACTGCAGTGTTGGCGCAAATGTCAGAAAACGCGCTCGGCTTGGTTAAGGAACGGTTTACTTGGGATGCGGTCAGTGCGCAGCTAGAACAACACTATCAACAGCTTTTGTCCCCCTAAGCGTGAACGGGCGAGTTTCTATATACGGGTTAATGTGAATTTAGTATCGGGCATAGTAACCAAGAATTGAACCCTTAAGAACAGCTAAAATATGTAGAGACACGTTATGTTAAAAATGATGAAGGTTTTGTGCAACACGCTTAGTTTGACACCTAAGAGCTTATTCGTTATAGTTTAAGGGATATGAGGCATACATTCTTGGGAGCGTTTGCCCCAGCAATATGGTGTTTAATGATAGACTAAGGATCAGGTTCTAATGCAGATTTCAAAGCATCATCGTTTCGTTCTTGTCGCAATTTTACTACTCGTTCTTTCGGCACTTTCAACAGTTGTGCCTGCTCTTGCGCAAACAGACAATCGCCCTAACATCATTTTCATCATCCCGGATGATATGGGCTACAGTGACTTAGGTGTCTACGGGAGCGAGATCTCTACCCCCAATCTTGACCAGTTGGTTTCAGAAGGGGTGATGTTCACCAACTTCCACACGGGAACAACTTGTTCTCCCTCGCGTTCCATGCTCTTGACAGGCTTGGACAATCACCGTGCTGGTTTTGGCAACATGGCAGGGTTCATTCGGAGTACACCCACCCAACAAGGTAAACCCAGCTACTTGGGTTACTTGACACCTGCTGCTACCACCATCGCCGAGATCCTCCAGACCAACGGCTATAATACCTTCATGACCGGTAAATGGCACTTGGGCGAAGCCGATGGGTTACTTCCAGTAGATCGTGGCTTTACCGAATCATTTTCCCTATTGAACGGTGGAGCAACCCACTTCAATGAGATGATTCAATACAATACTAAACGCCGTCCTGCAGAATACATTCGTAACGACCAAATTATTGAAGAATTGCCCGAAGACTTCTATTCTACTGATGCGTTCATTGATTCGCAAATCGAGTGGATTGAACAATACCGCGAAACAGGCAAGCCCTTCTTCTCTTACATTGCCTTGCAAGCACCCCATTCCCCCATGCAAGCCCCTGAAGAATACATTGCCAAGTACAAAGGCATGTATGATGCCGGCTGGGATGAGATGCGCGTTCAACGCTTCAATCGCGTAAAAGAGTTAGGCTTGGTTGCAGACTACATTCAGATGGGTGAACGTTGGGATTTCGTCCCGGCTTGGGATACACTCACCCGTGAAGAACAAGCAGAAGCTGCTCGCACAATGGAAGTTTACGCCGCAATGGTGGACTATGTTGACTACAAGACCGGCATCTTGATTGAATATCTCAAGTCCATCGGCGAATATGACAATACCATCTTCGTTTATATGACTGACAACGGTGCAGATGGAACTGAATCTGCAGCCCCCAACGGTCACTACAACTGGGTTTACCAACAACCCGACATCGACAACAGCCTTGAGAACATCGGGTTGCGTGGCTCGTTCCGTTCTCTTGTTGCTGGTTGGGCACAGATGCAAGCTACCCCCTATCGCGGTGGGAAGTCTTCTCTCTATGAGGGTGGATACCATGGCGAATTTGCCATAACTTGGAAAGATGGTAATTTGCCTGCGGGAACTCGCAATCATTCTTTCGCTACGATAATGGATATTGTTCCAACCTTGTTAGATATGTTGGAGATACCCCATCCCGGCGGAACAGAATACAACGGGCGTATGGTTTTGGAGGTAGATGGACGCTCCATGGTGCCCATCCTCACCGGTGGTGCCCCTTACTTGTACGGTCCTGATGAGCCGGTCGGTTTTGAATATGCTGGGAATACCAACAAATCCTTGCACATGGGGGACTGGAAAGCCTTAATTGTTGGGGATCATCCTTATGGACATGATGACGCACGTTGGGAGCTTTACAACCTTGCCGTTGATCCTGTAGAGCAAAATAACCTTGCGGATGAATATCCTCAATTGCTTGCACAGATGATTGCCCTGCATGCCGAATATGAACAACGGGTTGGTTTCGTTTCTGCCCGCCCAGAGATCATCCCCTTCACCCCAGAAAACTGGACGTTTGAAGCGGAAGTTGCCGAAGTGGTAGACTTTGAAGGCAAGCAAGCCTTGAAGATGCAAGCTGGTCGTGCAACCTTCAACAACGCAACCTTGCCCAACGGGATCATTCAATTCGGCGTTGCTTTCGATTCCATGAACCCAGCATTCGTGGGGGCATTCTTCCACTCTGCTAACGGTAACGAAGAACGCTTGACGTTGACCCCTCACAACAGTGGCAACCGTTCCTCCGTACAATATAGCCCCATTCTCAACGGGTTGGGCAACTTCCAACTTTACGATGGCATTGGTTTTAACGGTGTTCGCAACTTCGTTCCCAATCGTTACACCCCCGTCAAGATTGTTATTTCCAACGGACAAGCATCGTTCTATGTGGGTGATTTGAAGGAAGAAGTGATCGCCGCCACCACCTTGCGCGTACCCAGCAATACCGATGGGACGTTCGGTCTATTCGTGGGCAACCAAGCTCCCGGCTCGGTAGCATACTTCGCTAACTTCTCCTTTATCCCCATGCAACGCCCCCCCACGTTGGGTGAAAGTTCTGCTGAAGAACAAGTGGTCATCGAAATGGCTGAAGGAACGATTGCTGAATGGCAGGTTTCTGAACCCTTTGCCGAGACTGATCTGGATGGTGTGATGCAATTGGATATGGCGATGGTGGATGGCAAGACCTATACCACGCTCCCCGTTGAGGTGAGTGGGTTAGCAAACCTTGGTACTTTGAGCGGTTTGGCAAATGGCAATACCGTCTTCGCCCGTACCACCCTTACCTCTGACCAAGCAACCACACGCACCCTCAAGCTAGGTTATAGCGACCGCGCGAAGGTGTATTTGAATGGTATGTTGGTCTATTCCGGTGATAACACCTATGTTTCTCCCACCGAACAAAACCGCATCAGCTATGGCGAGATGGTGATCTTGCCCCTCATCGCCGGCAACAATGATCTGGTGATCGCTGTCTCTGAAACCAACGGTGGCTGGGGCTTGCAGGCAATACTTGAATAAGCTGTAACGTTTGAACATCTTTTGATCTTGAAAGCCCCTTGTTATGAGGGGCTTTTGATTTGGCATCCGTGCTTAAAGAATGTGCGATCATCTGATAAACTCAGTAGAGATGGTTTCGATTTAGGGGAGATTTCATGGTAGAAAACGACGGTCGCATTCGTGTATTGCGCGTGATTGCACGCTTGAATATTGGCGGACCTGCTAAACATGTGGCATTGTTGACCAAGCGACTAGACCCCACTTTTTACGATACCACCTTGGTATGTGGCAAGATCAGCACCGATGAAGGGGACATGAGCTACTATGCCGAGCAAATGGGGGTTGACCCCATCATCATAGATGGATTGCGCCGTAACATCAGCTTGCTGGATGATTTGGTGGTATTGTGGCGGATGTATCAACTCATGCGCCAAGTTCGCCCACACATCGTCCACACCCACACCGCCAAAGCCGGGTTCATTGGGCGGTTTGCCGCATGGTTGGCAGGGGTGCCGGTCATCGTCCACACTTTTCATGGGCATGTTTTCACCGGATATTTTAGCCCAACCAAGGTGCGCGTCTTCCTCATCTTAGAGCGCATGGTTGCTCGCATTTCAGATGCCATCCTTGCCCTCACCAATTCACTGCGCAAAGAACTTTCCGAGACCTACCGCATCACTGCAAAAAATCGCATCACCGTTTTGCCATTGGGTTTGGATTTACAACCCTTCACGCGCGTTGAACGGATGAAGGGTGGGATACGTCAACAGTATCAACTAGACTCTACTACCCCATTGGTGGGGATCGTCGGGCGGTTAGCACCTGTCAAGAATCATGCGCTCTTTTTGCAAGCTGCTCAAATCATTCTGAAGCAACGCCCAAACGTCAAGTTTCTGATTGTGGGGGATGGAGAGCTACGGGTGGCAAGCCAAGACTTGGCGCGTGAGCTAGGGATTCAAGAGGCGATCATCTTTAGCGGATGGATGAAAGATGTGCGTGGGGTGTTTGCGGATTTGAATGTTAAAGTCCTCAGTAGCCATAATGAGGGGACATCCGTTTCCGTCATTGAGGCACTTGCCACCTCGTGCCCAGTGGTTTCTACCGACGTGGGGGGGATGCGTGATTTGTTGGAGGGGGGTAAGTTGGGGCGGTTAGTTCCTCCCAATGATGCGCCTGCCCTTGCCCAAGCTATCCTTGACATCTTAGATAATCCACCAGACCCCACTGAGGCGCGTCAACGCATGTTAGACCAATACAGCATTGAACGCTTGCTTAAGGATATGGATAGCCTATATCGTGGGTTGCTGGCGCGTAAGAATATTCATGG
>JBMOEO010000028.1:0-37852 GCA_049318945.1 Phototrophicaceae bacterium
CCAAGCGGTGATCTTGTGGATGGGCGTGTATGTCCCCATTGCGCAAGGTAGGAAAATGGCGTGTGAGTAAATCGAGGTACGCTTCGGTGACATGTTCGATTACCTGCCCAATGCTTGCATCAGGGGGGATGGGCACGCGCTGTTGGGCGATGATGTCCCCTGTGTCATACGCTTCGGACGCATGAAAGAGACTCACGCCCGTATGATCTTCCCCGTTGATGATGATTGCCCATACCGTCGGGGAAAATCCCCGATAAGACGGCAAGAGCGAATCATGAAAGACGAAACTCCCCAAGCGTGCTTGCCCATAGAATGAGTGCGGAACAAGGTATCGCCAACTCACCATGAAGAGCATATCCATTGGTTCTGTCCAGTCTAGCTCGGTGACACTACGCGCTTCATAGAAAGTTGCGCCGATCTGTTGAGCGCGTGCCTGAATGCGGTCTAGGTAGGGTGGCTCCCATGCGGTCTCCCGAAATGAGCAAACGGTCAAATGGTCAGCAGGATCAAGCAGTTGATGCAGACGTTCCAAAAAGCGATAGCCCCGTTCGGTGGCACACAACAACACAACGTGCATGATGGTATCCTAGTGTGTGGTTTCTTTGATGACGTAATTGGGCTTGTTCATGGTGCGCACGAACATCCGCGCCAAATATTCTCCAATGATGCCCAAGACGAATAATTGTACCCCAGAGAACAATAAGACCGTCACCGAAAGGAACAAGAAACCCGGCACCACCCGCCCCACGAAGAGGAACACGCCCACCACATACACAATCAGCACGAAGCCCAAGCCCATGAATACCAAACCGAGCAGGCTTGCCAAGCGCAGGGGCACCACGCTAAAGCCGGTGATGAGGTTGATGGCATAGTTGAGGAGCTTGCCAAACGTATAGCCGGATTGTCCTTCTGTGCGTGTGTGATGGACGATCTCCACTTGGGCAAAGCGATTGCTCCCCCACGAAAGGAGCGCGTCAATGTTCACATACGGGCTATCGTAATGCTCAAATGCTTTGCGCAAATAAGCATAAAACGCGCGATAGGGGTAAATCTGGCGAGCATACGGAATATTCAACACACTTACCATAATGCGCTTGACGAAGTTGGATGCCCAATTGCGCGTGGCACTGTGCGCCAGTTGTTGCGGGACACCATGCACCACCTCATAACCTTCAGCAAGTTTGCCCAAGAATTTGGGGATGTCTTCCGGCTGATGTTGTAAATCATCATCCATGTTGATGATGATCTCATATTGCGCCGCCCGTATCCCACACAACAACGCGCTTTGTTGCCCAAAGTTGCGCATGAGATGAATCCCACGCACCCACGAATATTCTTGTGACAAAGTTTGTATCACTGCCCAACTGCCATCTGGGCTACAATCATTCACCAGAATGACTTCAAATTGTGTACAATGTTGATGAAGAACAGCGTGAAGGCGTTCCACCAATTGCTTAAGCATGGTTTCGGAACGGTAAACCGGAATGACGACCGAGCAAGTAAGGGGTTGACTCATGGGGTTTGTGAACTTTCAGGTTGTCTTATTACTCAATTGTTTATAGTCTGAAATAGAGAAACAATCCAGATAAAAATGGAATCACTCACACTCTTAGAACACAAGCACATTGTCCTTGCCGTAACGGGTAGCATTGCCAGCTACAAAGCCGTTGACCTTGCCAGCAAACTGACCCAAGCAGGGGCAATTGTTGAAGTCATTATGACCGATTCCGCCCAGCAATTCATCACCCCGTTAACCTTTGAAGCGGTAACTGGGCAACCTGTGTATACCAACCTATGGAAAGCAGAATCTAACGGGGGGTTGCCCACGCATATTGCCCATGTTGGGCTAGGTGAACAAACGGATTTGTTGGTGATTGTCCCCGCCACCGCCAACACCATCGCCAAATTGGCGCACGGCTTGGCGGATGATCTGCTGACCGTCACCACGCTTGCCACCCGTTGTCCTATTCTGATCGCCCCGGCTATGGACGGGGCAATGTATACCCACCCCGCCACCCGTGCCAACTTGCAAACCCTAGTTGAACGTGGCGTGTACGTGGTAGAACCCGAAGAAGGGCGGTTTGCCTCCGGCTTGGTGGGCAAAGGACGCTTGCCAGATACCGTCGTCTTGATGGGGCACATTCGCCGTTTGCTTGGGCAACGTGGCAACTTGGCGGGGCAACACGTGGTTGTCACGGCGGGGGGCACCCGTGAATCGCTTGATCCGGTGCGCTATATCAGCAACCGTAGCAGTGGCAAGCAAGGCTATTCGATTGCTCAAGCTGCTTTAGACGCAGGCGCAACCGTCACCTTGATTAGTTCTGCACAGCATCTCGTTGCTCCCATTGGGGTGGAATTGGTGACGGTCAACACCGCCTTAGAGATGGAACGCGCCGTCCTTGAATACTCAACTTACGCGGATGTCTTGGTCATGGCGGCGGCGGTGGCGGATTTCCGTCCCTCCAATATTGCCGAACAAAAGATCAAAAAGACCGAAACGCAAGGGGATCATTTGATGGTGGAATTGGTACGCAACCCCGACATCTTGCTAGAGGTTAAGGCGCAACGTCAAGAAACCGGCTTCCCCCGTGTGGTGGTTGGCTTTGCCGCCGAAAGCGAGAACCTGCTTGGAAATGCTAAAAGCAAGCTAGACCGCAAAGGGCTAGACCTGTTGATTGCCAATGATATTTCTGCCAACGATGCCGGCTTTGAGGTGGATACCAACCGCGTTTTGTTGCTGAGTCTGGACGAGGGAGTGAAGCAACTTGAGCTACGCTCTAAGGTGCATGTAGCAGAAGCTGTTGTTGAGCGAATCGCCGTCTTATTGGAGCAATCGAACTAATCAAAGATGCGTTCCCTGTTCATTGGGTGGTGGGTTTTGCTGGTGGGGATTACGGTGGTACGTGCCCAGTTTGAACCCACCACAGCCACCCCCTTACGCTTTAGCGAAACTACCGAAGGCTATTTAGATGCCAATACCCCCCAGTCTGTTTTTGTGCTGGATGGGCGACGGGGGGAATATATTCGCGCTTCGGTTTTGACAGTGGAGGGGACGCTTCAGCCTACCCTTACCATCGTGCGTAGCAATGGGGAGATCATAACAAGCGGCTTTGATGGATTACCCAATGGGGTCTACTTTCCCTCTTTACAGTTGCCTGCCAGCGATCGTTACTTTTTTGTGGTGGCGCGTTTTGGTGGCTTGCTGGGTGATACACAAGGACGCTTCCAACTGGAAGCAGAACGATTGGGAGTCAGTTCAGAAAGCGGTAGCTCATTGCGCTATGATGATATAGTTATTAATACGATTGATTCCACCGTGCCACAACACTACTATAGTTTTCAAGCACAACGGGGGGACATCCTCAATATCGAGATGCAACGCACCAGCGGCAACCTTGACCCTTACTTGCAAGTGGTCAATGCCGATCACGCTTTAATTGCCAGTAGCGATGATGTATTAGGGAGCACCACGTTAGATGCTGAAGTTAATGGCTTGGTCATTCCAACAGACGGAACGTATGTGATTGTTGCCACACGCTATGGCGAAAAGAATGGCGAAAGCGAAGGCACATTCGTTTTGACGCTTCAAGAGTCCGACACCAGCGGATTGGGAAACACACCTTCAACAGCTGCTGACCTTGATTATGACACACCCCTTACCGAACAAATCAGCGCACAAAATTATGAGAAGTTCTATCGCTTTTATGCCGAACAGGACGACATCATTGAGGTGCGTATGGAACGCCTCGACGGTACGCTTGACCCCTACCTTGAGCTACTCAACGCTGGTTTGCAAACTATCGCGGTGGATGACGACGGAGGCACAGGGAAAAATGCCCAGCTAACCGATTTCCGCGTTCTTGCCAGTGGGCTTTACTACCTACGTGCCACACGATTTGAGCAATCACAAGGAAGCGGAACGGGGCAATTCCGTTTGACATTGCAGAAGAAACGCTCGGCGTTTGAAGGGGTGCCGGAGGATGCTCAACGCCTATTGTACGGGACAACCATCACGGGGACGATCAACGATGATACGCCCGACGCTTTGTACGCTTTTTGGGGAGAGCAGGGGGATACCATCACCGTTTCCATGACGCGCGGGGATGGCAACTTGGATCCTTTATTGGGCTTGTACAACAGCGACCTTGAACGCCTCCTCTTAGATGATGACAGCGGAGGGGGGCAAAACGCCCGTCTTGAACGCTTTACCTTGCCCGCCACAGGCATATATTACATTCGTGCCATGCGTTACGATGGTACAGATGGAGACCGTTCCACACGCGGAAGCTATATACTCATCCTTGCTCAACGTTTTGATTAAGTAAATTATTCTTCTGTTAATTTATTCATGCGTATGTAATAAGTAAATTATAGGATTTATCCACGTAATAAATAACATAGGTCGGTTTCATACACATTGACGATTGATAAACTACACCCTACAATCACCTTACTTTTATAACGTAGGGTGATTTATAATGAATCTAAAGGGCAGTCTTCCATTATTGATTTTGCATATTCTTTCTAAGGGAACGTATCATGGCTATCAGATTAATAAAATCATTGCTGAAGCATCTGCTCGATCTTTGACGTTCAAAGAAGGAACTTTGTATCCAACTTTACATAAACTAGAGAAAGATGGATACATCAGCGCATTTGATGGTATTGAAGCAGGGCGCAAGCGAAGATATTATCAGATTACTGAAAGTGGCATAAAAGAGTTATCGTCGTCTTATGGAGAGTGGGTACAGTTCTATGAAGCAGTGCAAACCATCATTGAGCGACAAGACTTTGACAGCATGGATGTCTAATCAATACCTACAATTGACATCACACTTGGTCAGTATTATAGTATCTTGAATAAGCTACTAAGCAAAGCTAGTCAGTTTAGGTGTGCATTCGGCCCCATACGGCGAGCGGTTCTGAACCGTGTCAGGGTTGAAAGACAGCAGCACTAAGGGGTTGTATCGGGTGTTGTGGGTGTCCGGGTGCTCACCTAAGTTGACTGGCTAAGTTTAGAGTTGGGTTCATCATATTATGCAATCCCCACCCACTTTACCACACCGCTACCCCAAAAAGACCCGTCCTCTCTCCATTCCATTTTTGGTTGCCTTTCTAACCTTGTGCATCAGCTTTGTGCTGATTGTCCTAGTGGTCAGTAGCCTATCCTTATGGGCGTTACTGCGCACACAAACTGTCACCGTGCGCATCGACGGCGACTTGCGCGAGGTGACAACTCGCGCTGATACGGTGCAAGCCGTCTTAGATGAATTGCAGATCAACTTGGCAGAGGGAGATCGCGTCTCCCTTCCGCTGTACAGTGTGATTGGGGAGGGGCAATCCATTGATATTGATCTGGCACGCAATGTGATTGTCACCTTTGGCTCAGAAACGTTGGTCATCCGCACTCCCCTCACCCTACCCCTCCCCATACTCAACTCATTGGGAATCTTCCCCCAATCCGATGATTACATACGCATTGACAATACCGTCACGGATTTAGCCAATTTAGCCAATTGGTCAGTGCCTGTGCATGAAGTGGTGGTACGCAAGGCAGTTAACGTGCAAGTGTTGGATGGGCAAGAATCGCGCTCGGTTCGCACAACGGCTCCTAGCGTTGGGGATTTGCTCTTTGAGCTAGGCATCCCTCTATATGCTTCTGATATGCTCACCCCTCAATCAGACTCGCCGCTTTCGGATGGGCTAACCATTACCATCCTGCGCTCAAAGGTGGTGAACATCCGCGCGGATGGCACCACCTTCACGCTACGTACCCATGCCCCAACCGTTGGGGACGCGCTCGCTGATGCGCATTTGACTTTGCTGGGCTTGGACTATGTATTCCCCACACAACAAACCCCATTGCAATCGGATGCCACCATTGAGGTGATTCGCGTGCGTGAAACCATCTTGAGCGAAAATGCTATTGTGCCCTATGAACGCCTTTCCGAGCCAAACGAAACCCTAGAACTTGACCAAGTGCAGGTTTTGCAGGAAGGGCGCAACGGGCAATTGCGCAAAGATATACGGGTACGCTATGAGAATGAGCAAGAAGTGGCGCGGCAGGATTTGGGAGAATCCCTTGTGCAGATGCCCCAAACCGAGCGTGTGGCGTATGGCACAGGGATTGTCTTACGAGCGGTGGATACTCCAGAAGGGCAGTTTCAATATTGGCGCAAGGTGCGTTTGTATGCCACCAGCTATCATCCTGCGGCACTGGGTGGGGACAACATCACGGCTACGGGGCGCGTCTTAACTAAGGGCGTTGTGGGAGCAGACCCCACCTTGCTACCCTATGGCTCTCAAATCTATGTGCCCGGCTATGGGGTGGGGTTGGTAGCGGATACGGGTCCTTCGCGCGGGTCTAGCCTATGGGTGGATTTGGGCTATGATGATGCCAACTGGGTTTCTTGGTCACGCTGGACGGATGTCTATCTGCTGTTGCCCATTCCCAACAACATCCCCTTTGTGTTGCCCAATTGATTAAACGCGCCCCTGCTTTTGCAAATATGCCCACGCCTGATAGAGTGGGGCAACCGTCGTGATGGCATCAATTTCCCCACGCAAGATCATATCAAACACCTCTTGTATGGGCAGGATGACAACCTCGATTTCTTCGGTAGGATCAAGTTGTTGCAAGCTACTCAACTGTGCCCCTGTTCCCACAATCAAATGACCTCTGTGGTTTTGGCGTGTGGGATGCTGGACGAAACTCCCAATATAAGCTGACCAGCCTACTGCATAACCGGTCTCCTCGCGCAATTCACGCAACCCTCCCTCAAGCGGATCTTCCCCTTTCTCAAGGTAGCCCGCCGGCACTTCTAGCATAATCTTCCCGATGCCGTGCTTATACTGGCGCACCAATACCACTTCATGCGCGTCGGTTAGGGCAACCACTATGCCGAAGTCCGATTCTTCTAAAACGTAGTAATCTGAAATGAGCGTTTCGTTGGGTAAGAGACATTCATCTTGCCGTAGCTGAATGTAACGGTTCTGTATGAGATAAGTTGATTTACGGGTGAGCCAAGGTTTTAACATCTTATTGCCATCATCTTGTTTGCTTATCAACCATATAGGGCTATACTTGTCTAGTAAAGTAAGAATTCAGTATATTTTATGATGCGAAAAGCAGGATTAGGGAACATGAACTGTATTGCGAAAACCCTGTCGGGGCAACAGCATAACATCTTTACCGGACCCGATTTTACCAATACGGTCTTGACCACCGTACCGGGGGGCATCAATTTCTTGGTCAAGCGTTCATTTGGTCCGTTGGCGGATGGTAACTATTGGTATGAAATTGCCACGCCACAAGGACCTGGTTGGTTACATTCTAGTAGCGTTGAGGTGACGGGGGAAGGTTGCGGACAGAAGAAGCCCCAAGATGAAATCACCCCTGTGATGTCCGCTACAGAAACCCCAGCCGAACAGACTATTGAAGCCATTGAACCCCCTCCCCTTGTACTCAAGCAACAAATCATTCGCATTGTCACCGTTGTTTCGCAAGGGGTGCGCGTGCGGTCAGAACCAAAGCCAGAGGGGATGGTGTTGTTAAGTGGCTTACGAAATGGGGTAGAGGCTCTTTGGAAAGAAACCACCCCTGATGGCAAGTGGCACAAGATTGACATGTACGATGATGCCAACACACAAGGTTGGGTGAATGCAGAATATACCCGTGTGGCAGATATAATCGAAAAACAAGTTAGCCCCAATGTTTCCACTGTGGCGGGGGAAGTCTTGCTTGATGTGCCCTATCACTCACAAGAGGATGCCGATGCAAAATATGCTTGGGCGGATTGTGGACCCACCAGCCTACGCATGATTATTGCGTGGAATGCTCAACGTTTCGGATTGCCCAACCCCAATATCACGGTTGATGAAATCGTCAGGGCAGTTGGCATCGGACCTAAAGACTTCTCTAGCTTTGCCCAACTCATTCCTGCCGCGCGTAAATATGGTATAGAGATGTATCACACCAACCAAGCTACCCTAGAACGGGTGAAGCGCGAGTTAGACTTTGGTCGCCCGGTGGTACAGCTGGTGCGCTATGGCTCGTTCTCCCAACGCCAACACCAACGCTTCACCAGTGGGCATTTCTTGGTGGTGACGGGCTACAATGCGACGCACGTTTATCTCAATGACCCGTATTGGGCAGGGGAGCGTCGTAATGAGGGGCATAACTGGGCAGTTCCCAATGAAGAATTTAATCACGCCATCGGACCCAAGGGGTCAGGCATGGCGGGAAATATGCCTTATCAAGCATTATTCTTAACTACCAGTGCCTTAGCATAACCGTTCCACATTCCATCCATCCACGCACGTATGCGCGTGTAGGAGTTGTATAGAATTTCGTGTGATTCCGTGCATGTGCTAATCTGCTTGATGTACACTAAAGTTATAGTGAGTAAACGGGTACAAGGCAGAGAGCAACATGACGGAATCCATTCAACTTCAAGAAACACCCCAAGCAGAGGTAATGATTGTTGGCTGGCGACAATGGGCGGATGCCGGCTCCGTTTCTTCGTTATTGCCCAAATATCTGGTGCGACACTTGAACGCTCGGCGCATCGGTGAGCTTCGTTCAGATGGATTCTACCTGTTTCAAATTCCCGGCACGCATGATCTGGTTCGTCCGATTGTGCGCTTCCGTGATGGTTATCCCGAAGAATTGGAACGGCAACGCAATGATCTCTACTTTGCGGAGGTCAACGGAAAAGGCGTGGCAATCTTCATCGGGGATGAACCGCATCTGGACGCAGAACGCTATACACAAGCCATCGTGGATATTGCCCAACGTTTAGGGAATGCTCGCCTGATTAGTTTGGGCGGGGTATATGCCCAATTGCCCTTCGACAAACCGCGCCCCATTCATACAACCTATAGCTTGCAACGGTTGCGCCCCATTTTAGAAGAGGTCAACATTCACTTCACCGGCTATCAAGGGGGTGCCAGCATTGGCGCGTATTTGGCACGGGTGGCGGCGGAACGCAACCACGAATACATTGGCATGTACGCCTTTGTTCCCACGCTTAACTTTGCACAAATGCCCGATGTTGAAACCGGCTTCCGTATCGAAAGCGATTACCGCGCATGGATAGATGTCTTGCGCCGTTTGGGGCATTTCCAAAAACTCAAGCTAGACCTCACTGAATTGCAACACATGGCGGATGATCTCCAAAAAACGATTGATCGTAAGATTGCCCAGCTAGACGAACAGTCCCCAGAATTGGGATTGCGCGATATGCTTGACCGTATGTCGCAAGAATTTACACCGCAAGAATTTGACCCACGCAATGCTGTGTGGGAAGAGGCACTGCGTGACTTGCTAGACGATGATGAGGAATAACCCCACGCTTTGATGGCGTAAAGGGGCAATTGAACCGCCTCTTTACGCAGATCATATATTACAAAATCAATGTACTTTTGTAATGTTTTTTGCAACTCTTTATGCTTATAACGCCCTCATATTGGTTAAGATGATGGTTATAAATTTGTCACTTATCAGGTTGATAGGGCTGAAATGATGTTAGGTGCAAAAGACATGCCACAAGCTAATCTCCTTCCACAAGAACTAGCGGAGGGTTACATCCGTTCTTACAACGCATTGCATGGTGTTGTCCCCCGTATCCGCCACATGAACGGACCCTGGTTCATGGTCAATGGCGAGATTTTGCATCAAAACACCTTACAAGAGGAATTGGCGCGGTTGCGTGTCCTAGCTGAGCGTCGTCATCCGGTGGAAAAGAATTTAATCAAACGCTTGATTGACCGCCTCAAGAGCATGTAAGTCATTATTTCTGATGAATATAATAAACTGGGTAGCTAAAAAAACATTCATAAACGGAAATGAGTTTATACTGGATGTAATGCAAATTGCTTAAACACAATCTTGAAAATTATTTCCGGGCGATCTCATGATGATGGATAGTAACCCCAGTGTAGATGACTCCACAACCAGCAATCCGCTTACGCTACAGGTGAAACCTGAAGGGCTACAAGGGCATCTGGCAGCACATCCCCTCAGCACGCGCTATCAAAGCGAAGGGGGGATTCCATGGGTGATTGAGTTTCATCCTCTCTTAGAAGGCACATCCCAAAAAGTCCAAGTTCAAGTCCGCGATATGATGACGGTTGGGCGTGGAAAAGGGGCGGGTGCCCCCGATGTTGACCTGACTTCTTTTGACGCGCTCAAGCATGGGGTGTCACGCCGTCATGCAGTGATCCTTGCACGCAGCAAGTTCCTGTCCTTGCGTGATTTGAACAGCACCAACGGCACGCTGTTGAACGGGTTGCTCCTCAATCCTAACCAAGATGTTCCGCTGGAGCATGGCGATACCATCTCGTTTGGACACCTCAAGGTTGAATTGTCGTTTTCGCTTTTGCCCCCAGATACCATGTTCAGTCCCAGCCAAACCCTCACCAAAGGGGTTAACTTCCGTGACGTTGGGCAAGGCAAACGTATTTTGCTAATGGAAGAACAGCCCCAAATTTTAGAGGTTTACCGTCTGTTATTTGCACAAGCCGGCTTTGTTTCCATCTTCGCATCCAATATGATGGAATCCGCCGCGGCGATCACCGCTGAGGATACGGATGCCATCATGCTTGATTGGGATATGCGCGGGGCAAATGCTTTAGAGATCATCTACTTGTTGCGTAGCCGCCCCGAAAGCCAAAGCCTACCCTTGGTGGTGATTGCTAACTCGGATGAGCCACGCACCATTGAGCGTGCTTTACGCGCCGGTGCCGATTTGTGCTTGACCAAGCCGTTACGGGTGGATGAGATGGTTGCCCAGATGACCCATCTCTTGACCTCACGCGGGCGTTAAACCGTTGCCTCTTCATCACCTTCTCCAACAGATGGGGCAAGTGGAAAGATGACCGTTGCGGTTGTGCCTTGACCAACGCCTGCGCTGGCTAGCTCGATCTCCGCATGGTATGCCTCCACAATCGCTTTGACCAAAGACAACCCTAAACCATAGCCTACAATGTGGCGTGAGCGTGCCTTATCCCCGCGATAAAACCGCTTGAACAAATGGGGCATTTGCTCTGGCTCAATGCCCTGCCCGTCATCAGTGATGCGGTTTATCACGCGCCCATCCAGCACCTGCATCTCCCAAGTCACGTTCCCGTTAGGTGGCGTGTACTTGATGGCATTATCCAACAAGTTGCGAAACACAATCAGCAGGTGATCCATGCTTGCTTGAACACCGACGTTTAGCTCATTCGTGACGAAGTTGAGGGTAATGTTTTTCTCGCGTGCCAACAAACTGAACTGACGGATTAAGCGTTGGGCAATCTGATTGAGGTTGACCTCAGCCAAATCTAACTCTAGCCTGCCCGCGTCTAAGCGCGAAAGATACCCCAAGTCCTGCACCATGTTGGTGAGGCGGATTGCCTCATCTTCAATCTCTTGCACATATTGCGTGCGCGTTTCCTCATCCATCGTGTCATCTAACAGGATAGATTCCGTCCGCAAGCGAATCGACGTGAGGGGGGTTCGCAACTCGTGCGAGGTGTTGCTGACAAACGAACGTTGTTCTTCCATCATCGCTTCCACTTGTTGCGCCATGTGATTGAACGCTTGCCCTAGCTCCCCAATTTCATCGTGGCTGTTCACCTGCACCCGATGCGAAAAGTCCCCGTGCGAAAGCTGATTGGCAGAATCGCGTAGCCGATAGATGGGGTCAATGATCGAGTGTGCCATCACCCACCCCACACCAATTGCCAACGCGGAGGCAACCCCAAAGGCAACCCACAATGTCATGAGACGGCGTTGGATCAAGTTATCCAAGACGTTGCTGGGTGCGCCCACCTGTATAAAGCCCTGTGGGTCGCGCCCACTCCCAACGATTTCCCCAGTATAGAAATAGTATTGTCCAAATTCATCGCGCTCGCTCACTACAATCGGCTCTTCTGGCACGATTAAAACGTCGTTGTGGGGGTGGAACATGTTGGGAATCCACCTAAAAAAGGAATCACGGCGATCGCCTTTTCCGCCCCCGCGCCCAGAAGTGAATCCTTCAGCCTCAACATCGCGCGGGTCTTGGGGTTCTTCAAAGGGGATGAAGCTAATCTCAACGCCTTGCTCAACTTGATAATCCCCGATGATGGCTTGAAAGGTCTCCACTTCTACCACATCTTCGGGCACGACTTCGGCAATCAAGACCGCGTAATTGCGCAAGCGTGCCTCAAAGTCATGGCGAGCCATGATGCTGATCTGTTGCGCCATGAAGATGCTGAATGCCCCAAACACCAACACCACTAGGGCAACGTAGGAAAGGATGAAGCGTGTGCGGATACTGTTCATGTGGCTGTACCCGTGACAAAGCGATAGCCCACCCCGCGCACCGTTTGGATGTATTGGGGATACTTCGGATCATCTTCGATCTTCTCCCGTATCCAGCGGATATGCACATCTAAGGTGCGCATATCCCCCAGCCAATCCGTCCCCCACACCTTATCGAAGATTTCGGCGCGTGTCACCACTTGCCCAACATTCACAATCAACAGGCTCAATAGCTCAAATTCTTTGTAACGCAGGGTCAGCTCTTGGTCATGCTTATAAACCTTACGCTGGGATAGGTTGATCTTGAGTACGCCCAAATCCAACAACTCGCTGGTGATGGGCTGGGTATCAAACTCCACCCGACGCAACATCGCCTTGATCCGTGCGATCAACTCACGGGTGCTAAACGGCTTGGTGATGTAATCATCCGCGCCTAGCTCTAATCCTAAAATGCGATCCACTTCTTCGCTCAGTGCCGTCACCATCAAGATAGGGACGATGCTGCTTTTGCGGATGCCTTTGCAAACTTCCCATCCGTCCATCTTGGGGAGCATCAAATCCAACAGAACCAAATCGGGTTTGATGTTTTGGGTGGCTTCTAAACCACTTAGCCCATCCTGTAGCCAATACACTTGGAAGCCCGCCCCCTTAAGGGAACGAACCACCGGGCTGGCGATGCGCTCATCATCTTCAATGAATACAATTGTTGTCATGTTTCAATCACTTATTCCGACCATCACACTTGGTCAATTCAGTATGGTATGGAAATCGGCTTTTGAGAACAAAATTTAAGGTGGATTTAAGGGATGCTTAGGGAAGCCACATTTCGGTTAGTTGTACGCCGTCCACCCATTTACCGTTGACGTTCATTTCCCAATGAAGATGGGGTCCATTGCTTCGACCGGTGTTCCCACTTAAGCCGATGGTTTGCCCACGTTGGATGGTTTGCCCGCGCGTCACCAAAAACTGCGAGAGGTGGGCATAGCCACTAAATACCCCGTAGCCATGATGGATGAAGACATAATTGCCGCGGATGTCTAGGGCATCAGCATAGACCACCTCGCCAGCTGCGCTTGCCGTCACCATGCTACCGGGTACGGCGCGGAAGTCCCAGCCGGTGTGGCGCGTTTGCGTGGTATTGTTGAGCGTGCGATAAAACCCGAAGGCGGAGGTGATCTCACTGGTGCTAGGCAAGCTAAAGCCTGATTCATCCCATGCTCGTGGAGTGGCAACAGTTGAAGCGATCAACCCGTTTAAGTGGGCATATTCCAAGCGTTCAATTTCGGGGGCAATCAAATAGGCTTTGTCGGGTGGGACAACAAATTCTTGTCGTCCATATCCGCCACTGCTCACCGTTAGCAGGGTTTCAATGAGGGTGCGCGTTCCGTCGGCATAACCCACCGAAACTGAAAGCACATATTGGCGAGCCGTCAGGTCAATCCCGATGGGCAACAACAAATACAAGCCATCGCTGGCAGGGACAAACGACCACAACTCGCGCACGAACTGGGCGCGTGCGTCCGTGATGCCCTCCCCATACAGATGAAGCACACCGATTCCGCCTTGCTTGAGGGTATCAAAATAGAGAGCTAATGAAGCGTTGCGCCCATCGGTTACAACCTGTAACGGGATGGGGCGTTGTTTGGGGGGTGGGGTATCGGTTTGGGCGTGGACAGCTGAAATTCCTAACACCAGCCCCAAGACCAACAAGAATAGTAAACGCTTCAAGATGAGCCTTTCTAAGAACCACACAATCAACGGTCAACTAGGATCACCCTAGTTGACCGCTTAGTTATAGCGTGTCTAGTCGATTTGCTCAAACCGCAAAATCTTATAGCGTGCCACCCCATCCGGCACATTCACCACAACCACATCCCCAATCTTCTTACCGAGCAATGCACTTCCTACGGGAGAATCAGTCGAGATGCCTTGTCGCCCATGCACGATTTCAGCACTGTCTAGCAAATCAAAGACGACTTCTTCTTTATATTGCATATCAAAGACCACAATACGATCGCCAGCGGTGGCGCGGTCTGGATCAGGGTCTTGGTCTTGAATGGTGGCGGTGGCTAGGATACGTTTGATATTGGCGATGCGATCATCCACATAATCTTTACGGTTCAAAAGCTCAAAAAGCTCTGGGTCTTCTTGCTCGCTTTCTACTTCACTTTTCAGATCAGTGAGTCGCTCGGCAATTTCTGGAAGGGTGATCTTCTCCAGTTTATTGAGTTCGCGTTCTAGTTGTTCATAACCCTTGCGGGTGAGAACTCGTTCATCAACAGACATCTTAATATATCCTTTCTAAGAACCTAACCACAGTAGGAATAGCAAAAGGCGAAGGATGCTTCGCCTCATGTGCAAAAAAGATAGGGTCGCGGAAACGTTTATGAACCTTTTCCCGTTACAGCGGTGATATAGTATAACATATTTCACTGTAGCAATCAATTTTTTATTGGCTAATTTACGCAAGAATTCCCCATCTCCTATGAGATGGAGGGAAGCGGTTTCACCCCGTCGCTTGTTTGGTGATGGGGGATCATAATGGTGAAGGTAGAGCCTTGACCCACTAAGCTACTCACTTTGATTTTGCCTTTGTGAATGTCTACAATCCAACGACAAATTGCCAAGCCTAAGCCTGCGCCACTCTCCGCCCCTGCACGAAATCGACTCCGCTCTTCTTGAAAGAACCGCTCAAAAATCTGTGGGAGCGATTGTTCCTCAATGCCAATGCCCGTATCCTGTACGCGCATCACCGCATATTGCCCTTCGTTGCTCAGGCTAAGGGTGATCGTCCCACCATCGGGGGTGAACTTAATCGCGTTTCCCAGCAAATTCAATAGCAACTGCTTGATGCGATCGGCATTGCCAGAAATGCGGGCAGGTTCAAAATGCCCCATCGTGAGCGTCAGATCGCGCTGGTTGGCATGGATAATGGCGCGTGCCTCTCGGTATGTTTCTAACAGGATGGAGTCTAAATCTAGCACATCCATATCCACCTTTAATCCGCCATAATCTGCCCGTGCCAACAGCAACAGATCATCCACCATGCGCGTCATGCGTGCCACTTCATCGCGGATCGCCTGCATGGATTCCTCATCCGTCCCGTAGCGTTGCATCAGCTCTAAGTTGCCACGAACCGCCGTGAGGGGGGTGCGCAACTCGTGCGAGACATCGGCTACAAACCGTTGTTGCACGCCGAATAAATGCTCCAGACGATCCATCATCAAATTGAAGACGGAGGTTAAGCGTCCCAGTTCATCCATAGGTCCGCGCCAGCTGAGGCGTGTGGTTAAGTCTTCGGTTTCGGTGATGCGTGCTGCCGCATCAATGAGGCGGTCAATTGGCTCTAGGGCGCGGTTTGCCAACAACAACCCAACAATCACCGCCCCCACCACTGCCACGCCCATATTGACCAGCAAAATCGTGAGCAATCGCTCGGTGGCTTGGTTGAGCGTATCCAATGAGGCAGCCACTTGGATGCTCCCGAACAACGCACCATTGGGGAGGATGATGGGGCTAGTGAGGACGCGCAATTCACGTGTCCCATAGAATACATTGTTGACTTGCGCAATGGAGTCACCGATTGCCTGTGAGTCTAGGGGGCGCGTTAGCTCTCGAATATTGGCGGAGGTGGCAATGAAGACTGGCTCGTTTGCGCTCACATCCCACACCTGCACGAACACCCCCGACACCGTGAAAACGTCTAGTGACGGCAAGATCACACGGATGGAGTCGGGGTTATTCATCTCGCCAATAGGCACAGCACGGCTGTTGTCCAAGACCTGTAGCGTGGTTGCCTGTAACATTTCGTCAATGGCGGTGATGAGTGTCCATTGGATGAACAAGAACACAATCAACCCAAACACCACAATCAGAAATGCCAATAAACCAGCGTACCACAAAATTAACTTGGTACGAATGGTCATGGGCGATGCTTACTCTTCTTCACGTAGGACATAACCCACACCGCGCACCGTGTGAATCAACCGAGATTGGCCTTCTATGTGTTCGGTCTTTTGTCGTAGATAACGCACATACACTTCAATGATGTTGCTTTCTCCGCCAAAGTCATAGCCCCACACACGATCAAAGATCACCTCGCGCGTTAGCACTTGGCGTGGATTGCGCATGAACAATTCCAACAGTTCATACTCTTTGGCGGTCAAGTCAATGGCGCGGTCATCCCGATAGGCGCGGTGCGTGCCCGTGTCCAATGACAAATCGCTAAAGCGCAAAATCTCCGGGCGCGATGCTGAAACGCTACGCCGAAACAAAGCGCGGATGCGTGCCATCAACTCATCTACAGAGAAGGGTTTAACAAGGTAATCATCCGCTCCGGCGTCTAACCCCGTCACCCGATCTTGAATATCATCCTTAGCGGTCAACATCAAAATGGGCACATCGCTTGCTGCACGCAGGCGTTTACAAACTTCTAAACCGTCCAAGCCCGGCAACATCCAGTCCAGAATGACCAAATCTGGGGGGGTATCGCGTGCAATGCCCAAGCCCATTTTGCCATCTCGCGCTACGTTAACGCGATAGCCCTCATATATCAAACCGCGCTCAATGAATTGCGCGATGCGTGCTTCGTCTTCGATAACAAGAATCCGTTCACCCGGCATGATGATAACGTCCTTTGGTGATGATTAAACGACCATATCGTTTAGTATAGCAAGTTGCTTAAGGGAGAGGCTATCTTGTTTATAAGAAGCGTATGAGCGTTCTATAGGATGGACAGGATAGACAGGATGGATAGAACGTGGCATAAAGAAGAGAAATCTTATTGGATTGAAAATCAGACCTAAGCCTTTTTAATTCACCACACGCTTAAATGAAGGAAGCCTTTTATGAGTAAAGTCCGTATTGGTTACATTGGCGTTGGCAACATCTTCCCGATGTACTTAAAAACCAGTCGCAAGTTTCACATCTTAGATGTCGTCGCCTGTGCAGACTCTAACCATGCTTACGCGCTAAACCGTGTGCAAGAGTTTGGTATTGAAGCACGTACCCTCGATCAGCTGTTGCAGTCGGATGATATAGACATCATCGTCAACCTCACCCCACCCCAAGCGCACGCCGAAATTGACTTGCGCATCATTCAAGCAGGCAAGCACGTCTATGCCGAAAAACCGCTTGCCCTCACCACACAAGATGGCAAGACCGTTTTAGAAGCCGCCGCCCAAGCAGGGGTGCGGGTGGGGTCTGCGCCGGATACCATTCTAGGGGGTGGGATTCAAACCTGCCGTAAGTTGTTGGATGAAGGGTGGATCGGTACGCCGATCGCCGCTACCGCATTCATGGCTTCTCGTGGTCCAGAATCGTGGCATCCGAACCCCGCGTTCTTCTATCAAAAGGGGGGCGGTCCCTTATATGACATGGGACCCTATTACATCAGCACGTTGGTTTATCTGTTGGGGGCAATCAAGCGCGTCACCGCCAGCACACGCATCACCAGCCCCACGCGCATTGCCACTAGCGAAGCGCGTTTTGGCGAAGTTCTAAACGTTGAAGTTTCCACCCATTCCGCCGGTCTGCTGGAGTTTGCCAGTGGGGTGATTGCCACCACCACGATTAGCTTTGATGTGTGGCAACACCACCTCCCACGCATTGAGATTTACGGCACGCTGGGCACGCTGGTTGTGCCAGACCCCAACACCTTTGGGGGCGTGGTGCAAATGTGGCTACACGCCGAACGCGAATGGCGCGACATTCCACTTGCCTTCAGCGCAGATGTTCAACGGAGCGTTGGCGTGGCGGATATGGCGGAGGCGATCATGCGCGGAGAAGCGCACCGTTGTAATGGGGAACTCGCCTATCACGTTTTAGAAACGATGGAGGCGTTCGACCGCTCCTCACATAGTGGGACGCACATCACCCTAGAAAGCCAACCGCAACGCCCCGACGCGCTCCCGTTGGGATTGTTGGCAGGGGATGTACGCTTGCGCTAAAGCAGTGGGTGGCAAGATTATCTAGCTTGCCACCCTGTTGGATGGTATCAACCCTTAAACTTCTGGCAGGAGGTGTTCTCCTAAGAAGGCGACTGCCTCTTGCCATGCCTCACTAGATGGACCCGCTGCGGTTAAGTCCTGTACAAAGGCATGACCGACCCCTTCATACACCGTCACTTGATGGGCAAGGTCGAGCGTATTGAGCGAGGTCTTGAAGGTCTCCACTTCTTCTAGGGGGATGAGGTCATCTTCCGCACCGAACACCCCTAAAACGGCGACATCATGCTCACCCAACGGGGCAAGCCCTTCGCTGGTGTTGATTTGCCCGCTCCCATAAAAGGTGAGGATCGCCTGCACTTGTTCGGCATTGCGCACGCCCACGCCGACGGTCTCGCGTCCGCCAAAGCAAAAGCCAATCACCGCCACCCGTTGCGCGTCTACATTTTCCAAGCCAATCAGATAATCCAGCGAAGCGTCCAGATCAGCATGAATCTGGGTTTCGGGATAGGTGATGGTGTTAAACAACGCCGAAGGCACACCGCTCATGGAACGGTTGCGGAAGGCATCCACCGCCAGCACGACATAGCCTTGTTGGGCGAGGGCATCCGCTTTGGTTTGGATGTCGGGGCGGAATCCCCACCACTCATGGATCATCAACACAGCAGGATACTGACCTGCTTCACTGGGCTGTGCCAGATACGCATTGAGTTCAACGCCGTTCGCGCTGAAGCGTGTGTTGGTGAAATCACTCGCTTGTTCGCCTGCGTTCAAGTCATAGGCAACATAACCCACTAAGCCGAGGATGGCAACCAACACCACCCCCAGCACTATTCCTAACCCTTGAAGTACCCGTTTCATGCTTGTTTCCTCATTTGTTTATCGTGTAATTCATAGACGAATGCGGCTGCAAACCAACCTGGGAGCCACTCTTTAAGGAGGGGCGTTCCCTCATACGGAACAGCACGCACCACCTCAAAGCCAAGTTGCCCTGCCCACCATTTGAAATCGCTCAGTGTCCAGTAGCGTAGGTGTTCGCCCGGTGTCACCACCCATTGTAAGGGGAATTTCCCAAATAGAAGCCTTAGACGATGCTGATGAAAACCTGTGTTGGGGACGGAAACCAAGATGCTACGCTTCGCATGTGGGCGTAACTCATTCAGCAAACGTTCAGGATCCGGCAAGTGTTCGATGATTTCGGAAAGCACAATCACATCATACGGCTGTTGAATGAACTCCCCAAGCGGGCGGTTGACATCAGCAAGGTCAACGTTCAAGCCCTGCTCCCGACAGAACGCCACCGCTTTAGGGGAGATGTCTAAGCCATAACCCACGATCTTTGCCTGCTCAATCATATACTTGAGCAACGCGCCATCTCCCACGCCCAAATCCAACACATGCTCACCCGTGTGAACCAACTGCGAAAAGACATGGGCGCGTTTGCGTCGCCACTCCGAAAGAATCCCTAGCCCACTGGCAGCTTTTTTGTCCCAGTAATCATCGTAGTTCACATCCCCCACACGCGCGGTATGGGGATAGATGAACAGGCGGCGCAACATGCGATAGCGGTTTGCTCCCCAGAAGTAGAGCGGGGCAATGAAACTTTGGCGCAGGTTGGTTTTGAGTGCGTTCATCATGCGGTTATATCCTAATCAAATAAAGTCGGTAGGGTGGGGTCATTGGCACGCGCTAACAAGTCAAGCAACTGGGCGCGTTGGATGCGTCCGCTGGAAAACTCCGTCTCATCGGGGAGGGCGTGCGGGGCGAAGAATCGCCATTCGGAAGATTCCAACGTGCCTTGTGGGCTAACAGTGGGGGTGTCGCTCAACAGTTGACACAGGAAGAATAGCTTATAAATGCTGAACACATTGGGCGGGTAGGGGTGTAACCGCCGATCCAACACCGCCAATAGGCGCGTGGCACGCACGACGAATCCGCTTTCTTCCAATACTTCGCGCTCCACGTTTTGCGATGGACTGCTGTTGACATCCGCCCAACCTCCCGGTATTGACCAACGCCCCCCATCTAAGTTTTCACGCACCATCAATAGCTCGCCGTGTGCGTTCAAGACGATGGCGCGTGTGTCAATCTTGGGGGTCATGTAGCCATAATCCGCCTGTACCACCTCGCTTAAGGGGGTGTCTGTGGCAATCGGATGATGCTCATAAATGGCAATCGCCAACGTTTGCAACTGTGTATAACGCTCTTTGTCAAACGGGTCTTGGGTGTAGTGCAATCCAATTTGTGCAATCGCTTGTAGTTGCCGCGCCCACTCTAGCCACAAGGGTTCGCTCGTATCATCTATTCTCCTCATGTAGGTTATCGCCCCATTGTACAAGAAAAGCAGGTAGCACGCAACACTGTGCGAAAACTTGTCCAGAAGCGTGGTGCTTTTATTGGTGATTCATCGAAACACGACTACAATAGGAACTATCAACCAACCGTCATAAGGGGAAAGCGATGTCCACACCACCCAAACCAACGTCTCAAACGTCCATCAATCCCGAACTGATTGCCGCTTGGCAATGGTTCATCAACTATGATGAGTCTTCTAAACGTCACAAACAGAAGCGTATCCGCATCCGCACGGCGATCATTTGGATTAGTTTAGCGAGTAGTGTCTTGGCGGTGGTGCTATCGGTCTTCTTTTCGGAGGCAGTGCCCAATCAAGTGAATTGGGTTCGCAGTGGATTGTTGGTCGCATTGGCGGTCTTACCCGGTGTCTCAACGGTGTTGGTGGGCTATGCCTTGCGCTTTTCACCCATGAGCGCGTGGGCTGTGTATCGTGTGGGGGCAGAGTTGATCCGCCGTGAGATTTACTTGTACCGCACGCATGCCGGTCCTTATAGTGACTTACAAGGGAAGGACGATGAAAAGCGACGCATCCTCCTCGAAAACCTGAAGAAGGCAAACCGTGTAGAAAAAGTGTATGCCACTGATCGCATGGAAGAAAACCCCACCATCAAACAGACCGTGCAGGATGTGCTGTTAGGCACAGAGGCAACCCCCTCCCTACGCGAAATCAAAACGCCTGAAAAGGTTAGGCGGGAGATTGGGGCGCAACTCGGTAAGTATAGCAACCAAGCTGACGACGGCTTTAAGGATTTGACTGTTGAGGAATATGTGGAGCTACGTTTGGTGGGGCAGTTAGACTGGTACACGGATCGCGTTAGCAACGATTTTTTCTGGCTTCAAGTTTGGCAAGTTTCCATCTTGATTATGGGAGCATTGGGTACTGTGCTGGTTGCTGTTTCCACCATTTTCCCCAATGGTGGTAGCATCTTGCCCCCGTTTGTCGCCGTCACCACCGCGCTTGCTTCTGCTTTCGGTTTGTATCTTGAACTTCAAATGCTCAACCATACCTATCCGATTTATTCTAACGCCGCGCGACGCTTGAAGAACCTCATGGATGAGTGGCAAATCCGCCTGAGCCACTTTGACAATACTAACGAACTCCATCAGAAACTGCGCCTACAATTCATTGTGGAAGCGGAAAGCGTGTTGCAGGCAGAGCGTGAAGAGTGGATGGTTCGCGTTATTCAAACCCAAAGCGCGTTAGAACAGAAACTCTCGCGTAGTGATAAAGACGACATCAACCAAGAATATCATGTGCAACAAAGCGGATTGGGGACTTCACTGCTCAATCTGGCAGGGGTAGAACTGGGAGGCTTGAAGAACAAACAATCTCTCGCCCTCTATCAAGAAGCCCTTCGCGTTTTCAATGAGTCCAAGAACGCGCTGGGCACGTTAGAAGCGGTGGAAGGAATCGTCGAGTCTTTGATCCTGCAACCGAGCGCGAACCCCTCTAACGATACTGAACAACGCAAACAACTGGAGCAGATCGCAATCTTGTATGGCGCGGTGACAAAGTGGCGCGAACAACGCAATCAAGCCATCCTCCCCGCCCAGAAGGCACTCTTTGAACGGGCGATGCGCCCCATTCGTGAACAACTGGTCACAGAGTTCAGCACCTTAGAAATCAAAGGGCAGGCACTCGGCTTTGATGAGATGGTCAAACTCGCCTTAGAACAATCGCTTTAGCTCGTCACCCCCATCCACGCACGGATGGGGGTTTCCCTGCTACCAAAACATCCTTGAAGAGTGCATTCAGTTTATGGCACATCCGCTCACCGTTATAGGGAGAGGGTTGGTTGCTTCTTTACAAAAATCAGTGGATGAAACCGCCGTAACCTGTACAATGCAAACATAATCAAGATGCTCCTCAAGGGTCTTAAAACATGCAACGTTTGAAATCCATTATATATCCGTTTGTGAATCATCCATTGTTAGCGATTGTTAGCATCGTACTTTTAACGCTCAAACTCACTTGGAATGGGTGGGACAATTGGGACTTATCCTTAGCGGATGGTGCGTTGCTCTTCAAGAGTGGGCAGACGGTGGCGCAAAGCGGAGCGTTGCCGGGCGTATCTGGCTCACCCTTCTTCGCCGTTTACTATGGCATCTTCCATGCGCTGTTCGATGATCCCATGTGGATCTATGCCCTACACCGCATCGTGATGGTGGTGTTGACGTGGGTCTTGTTGTTCATCCTGTTGCGTATGATCTTCCCCCAATGGGTGGCGTGGGGCGTGGGCATGTACGCTGTCGCCATTAGCCAGAACCTCAACAATGATTTTGTGGTACACGCTTTTCTGGTGATTCCCATCCTGTTGACCTATATCAGTTTGGTATGGATTCAACAGCGCGGGATGCTGTGGGACGCGCTGGCGTGGGGAGTGGCGTTGTTGGTGGGGTTATCGCGCCCAGAAATGGCACTTGCGCCCTTGTTGCTGATCGGGGCATCGGTGGCGTGGCGAGCGTGGCAGGGGCAGTTACGCCTCAACCGCTCAACCCTGTGGTATGCCTTGAGTGTTGCCTTGATTGGTGCGCTAGGGATCATCATCTTGCTGGGGACGTTCACCGAAAGCGACCGCTCGTTTGTCGCCTTTAGCCAGCATTTTGCATGGGGCTATGGCGAACGCACTGAGTGGGCAGGCAATCACTTTGGTGGGGAGCAAGCCGCCATCGTAGAAGCATTTGGCGAGGGGGTGCGTTCGGTTGGGGATGCGCTTCGCGCTAACCCGTCCGCGTTCATGGCGCATCTCGCTTGGAATATCCGCCTATTCATCCTTGAGTTCCCCAACATCACCATGCCCACCCCACCGATTACATGGATATACCGCCCGATCTTGCTGGGGATGGGGCTTGCGCTCGTCGTGGTGATCGTCGGCAGAACGTGGCGCAACCATCCCAACCCATTCTTACACGTTAGCAAGTTGTGGTTGGGCGCGGGGTGGTTCATCCTCCCCACCTTGTTGGCATCGTTGGTGATCCGTCCGCGCCTGATCTATCTGCTTCCGCTACAACCGTTATTGCTCCTGTTGGCAAGTGTCATCCTCTACTACGCCTTCCCAATCCGCTGGGAACGCGCCCTAACGTTTGTGATGCTCCCGTTGAGCGTGGGGGTGTGGCTAGGGTATCCGTCGCCGTATGGGCAAGATGTTGGGCGCATCGTGATTGATGCCGTGCGAGCGATGGAAGCCATCCCTGATTTTGACCAACCGTATGGCGTGGTGGCAAATGAGGCGTTCGCCTATTGTTTGTATCAACCGCGCCCACATTGTGTGCCGTATGGCGTGGAGGATTTGCCCCCGTATGAAGCGCATTATCCCGAAGAGTGGATCAAGCAACAGAACGTGCAAATCATCCTCATTGATGCGGACTTCTTGAATAAATTGGATGAAGACTTGCGCGGATACTACGCCACCCTTGCCGCCGATCCGTCTCGCTTTGGGTGGATGAAGTTTGCTGATGCGGGTTTAATTGATGTATACACCCCCATTCAACCGTAAGAGTTGTATCAACAGCTGCAACTTGCACCGTGTGGGGACGTATAGTCTTTAGAATGACTGTTGAGAATGAATGGAGTGTGGATTCATGCGTAACTTTTTGTTGACCTTGTTTGTCAATTCGGTGTCCATCGCGGTGGCATCATGGTTGTTGCCGGGCATTCATGTGTTGGGCGGCACAGGGGATTTGGTTTTTGTGGCGTTGGTCTTTGGGTTGGTGAATGCGTTCTTGCGCCCCATCTTGACCATCCTGTCCATCCCGTTCATTGTGGTAACGTTGGGCATTTTCTACTTCATCTTGAACGGGTTGCTCTTGATGTTCGTGGGTAGCATCACCACGCTTGAAGTCAATGGATTGGGATGGGCGTTGCTCGGTTCGTTGGTCATCAGCATCGTCAATAGCATCCTCAACGGAATCATCTTTGATGAGGAAGACCAAGACAAAGACCGCATCATCTATCAATAACAATAAAAACAGCAACAGCAGTTGATCGCATCCGCTAGGATAGCGACTCAATCAGGGCATGGGTGGCACGCAACGCCACCCATCCCACCAGTGGCGGAACAATCATCGGGATTAAAACCGCGACCACATGCCACGCCCCACTTGCCCCGATCCCCCATTGCAACGCCACCAACCCCCCATAGTAGAACACCATCGCGCCCAAGGTTGCCATCACAGGCGTAGACCGCACGCTCAACCACGTGCCAAATAACACCCCCAATGCCCCAAACATGAACGGCTCGGTGAACACGCGCACACACCACGACAGCATCTCCAACACCATCCGCGCCCGAATAGCCCAAGTGAACGCATCCGTTTCCAGCGTTGCCAGATAACGCACCGATAAATACGGTACGACAAACGCCACCACGCCCAACAGCACAAAGTCTAAATCGCCAACCGCGCTCCAAAAACTGGCGGCAACTTTCCCACGAATGATCTGTGAAAGCGGAACGAGCGAGACGCGCAATAGGTCTAGCGTGTGTTGGTTCTTGGCGCGGATCATCGAAGCGGAACTACGATAGATGATTCGGATGAGGGCGCGAACGTACAGAAAGATTACGGTGGGGAGCAGGCACACGAACAATAATGCCAACGGTAAAATGAGAATGAGAATGACCTTGAGCGGCAGAACCAACATTAGCCCCATCTGCACAATCAACAATCGCCCCAAGAAGGACAGGTTGGGGAATAACCCCTTCCAGTCGCTCCCCAACTCGCGCCGTACAATCGGGTTAGAACGTCGTACCCATTGAGGCAGCTCACTATCCATGAGGGTTTGGCTATTCAGGATGGCTTTCAACCCGACCGTATGAGATTCTGGGGAGGTCATGCAATTATCCTCAAAACTTATTTGATACGTTCAAACGTTAATTGTACCCACAATGGATAATGATCTGAACCGTCAACAGGGGGTAAAACGTGCGCTTGTTGTGCGTTCCATTCTGCTGAATAGAAAACGTGGTCTAACCGCAAGAGGGGTAAGTTAACGGGTTCACTCCAATTGGGAAACGTGAAGCCAACCCCATACCCAACTTCACGCCACGCATCCTTGAAATGGCGCGTGATGCTTTGATAAGGTGTGGTGAATTGGGTCATGTTGAAGTCGCCCATCAGCACCACAGGGTAGATAGCAAGGTCATCTAGCGCACGCTGGAGGATGCCTTCGATCTCTTGGTTGCGTGCATCCACTCGTAGCTCAATCATGCCCGGATGTATGGCATGCAAGTTATACACCACCACTTCACGCCCCATCACGTCTAGGCGAACCCGCTGATGCCCCAAAGCAGGGATGCCCTCTGTTTGCCAGAAGGTGCTTTCAACGATGGGATAGCGACTGACGATGCCTTGCCCTACTACGTCTATACGGTTGGGGTGCAACGCCTGATAGGGATATGCCTCGCTTAAGTCGCGTTCCATCTGATCTGCCATCCCCATTCCTAGCTCTTGCACCGCCACCACGTCCGCGCCTGCACGGGCGATCAACCCGATACGATCATCATACGGAGACTGCGAGGACAGCACGTTATAAGTGAGCAGGGTGAGCGGTTGGCTATCGGTTGGCATGGGCGTTCCCCAAAACAAGGGGGCGTAATGCGCCACGCTCACGAGGAAGGGCAATATCAACCACGCGCTTTGAATCCACCGACGCGCCAACAGCATGAGGGGAAGCAGGATCAAGGATGGCAAAATCATCAGGTGTAACAAATTGTTGGTTAGCCCAATGATGCGGATGCTATCCCCCGTGAGGGCACGCCCCGCTATCACCCCAGAAACGCTCATGCCATACGCGCCACTCATCACCACCCCCGCCACCCAAAACGGACGTGCAAAGCCCCACAGCATGGCAAGGCGTGCCCTCATGCGGATTCATCCCCAGAAGACAAGTGTTGTGGCAGAATGCGATCCATCATCAATGCCACCACTTCTAAAGAGCGATACTCGCTCTCGCTGGTGATAACCTCTAATTGGGGGTCGTATGCCCACATGCCCAGCATCTTCTCCAGATAGTGAATGTAGGTGTAGCATATCCCCAACACAATCCGCGAATACTGACTATAACTCATGTAGGGGAAAAAGAAGATCACGCCCCGATCATGCGTATACAGGATGATCCCCAACCGTTGATCGGGATAATGTAACTCTACATCATTGCCCACGCCTTGAATGGGGATCAACTGTGGATCAAAGCGTAACAGCAACCGCGCCAGTGCCTTTGGGCGAAGTTTGTATACGGGCCAAAACGGTTCGGGGTGGGTGGGGTCGGTGCCATTTTCAAAGAGCCAGCGTACCGCCGTTGGGGTGAGCTTTTCGCGCTTGGGAACAAACAAATGAATTTCGTAGATCACGGTGATTTTTGCTTCATGAATTCAATCAAGAGGGTGATGTTATCAAGGGCAGAAAGGGACGGGGCAAACCACACGCGCTGATCGTGTGTGAGCAGTTGTAATTGTCGATCTTGAACGCGATACCCACCGAAGTCTGCCCATGCCAGATGCGCATCAGCGGTAGCATCTTGTAGCACGCTTTGCGAAACCGATAGCCCTTCTTGGCTCAAGTGCAAGCCACTCCCAAAATCAACCGCCCCCCCTTTGCTCAATGTGCTGGCGTGTGCCCGTCGTAACAAGGGGTGAATCTGCTCGGTCAAGCAGTCGCTCAAAGTTTCAATCCGATGGTAGACATCGGTCAAGCGAATGACATCCCCCCCGTATGTGGTCAAGCGCACTTCATACTGGTTAAGCCGAATCACGCCCAAGTACACCCAGCGTTCTGCGCGTAAGCGAATGGTCTTGATTTCATCGTAGCGGAAGGGAACGTGATAGGAGCCTTCGCGGTAGCGGAAGCCGTGTTCATAGAGGATGACTTCGCGGTTCCAATAGTGCATCACGCGCCATCCAATGACCAAGCCCAGCAACCCAATGCCAAACCCAAAGAGGGGTCCGCTCCATTCGGATTCTAGCCAAGGCAACAGCGCAAAGTTGAGCAACGTACCCAAGCCTAGCAACACCGCCCAACCACTGACCAACACGCGCAAACGACGACTAGGGAAATTATCCACCACCTCGCCCAAAAGTAAATCACGCTCAATCCGTTCTTCAGGCGTGAGGGGCATTGGGCGTTGGTCGGGCATGGGGGAAGGGCACTCCGTATACAAGCAGGATACGATTATCCTAAGATAACCGATCCTGCTTGCCAATTGCCAATTATAGATTTATTGGGGGAAGGCTTCGTCGAAGCTGATTGCGCCTTCGGGGGCTTCAACCGTAGCAGCGGGGTTGTATTCAGTGAAGACCACGCTGAAGTCAGCGGTGACACCACCAACAGGAACGCTCACATAGACGTTGGTTTCATCAACCATGCCCTCAGCGTTCACCCATTGGGTGATGGCAAATTCGGTTTCAGCCAAGATGCCAACCATCAAGCCAGCGGTTTGTTCTGCGCTAACAGTGGCTTCTTCAATGGTGATGCCTTCAGTGGCGACAAGTGCAGCGGCAATGATTTCGATGAAAGCAGGAGAGTTGATGAAGTCATTCACCAATAACTCAATCACGAACGCATCCCCTTCATCGGTGGTTTCTTTGCTCATCGCAATGAGGGTAGCAGGATCAACGCTGGAGAGTGCGCTCATAATAGCACCCATAGAACTATCATCTAAGCCCAACCCGCTGAGGTCGCCACTAGAAAGGGCTTCCATATCCAAGGGCATGCCTTGAGATTCTAATAATGCTTCGGTGTCTTCTGGTGTGCCGATTACCCATGCGCCATCTGGCGTGATGCCACGCACATAGAATTGATCGTCAACCACGCGGACTTCCATGTCATAGACGAGATCATCCACCGCGCCGACCATAGTCAATTGGAATTGGAAGGAACCATCATCACCGACGACGATCAAACCTTGACCTTCGGTTGTAACAGTAGAGGTGGTTTCGCCTGCTATTTCAGCATCGAGATAAATATCGAATGCCAACGAACTAAAGTCGGAACTGAGGGCGTTTGCACTCATAAGAGCCTGCATATCTTCTGGGCTAAGACCGAAGTCTTGTGCAAAGCCTGTGCCAACAAAAGCAAACAAAGCGAGCACAACCAACATCATACGACTGCTATGGAATAGTTTCATGGTTTCTCCATTGGTGTAGTAAACTGTGATGAAAGAGAATATCCTCTTTCGCCATCAGTTTAGAAGCCATACACCAGAATTGTCAAACCTATAAGATGCAAAAAATCTCATAAAGTAGGCACAATGCCCCTTCATCCATCCGCTAACTTACGAAAGGTTGCCCTATGGAAATTCTATATACCCCCGCCCAGCGTTTCTATTATGGGTTGAATCGCATTCATCCCGTCGCGTTGAATGCCCTTGAGGGGGACGCATCTCCCGTTCCTTCAGCAGGCTTGCTCCTCACCCTTTCGCGCTTGATGCGACGGATTGAAGCCGAAGCCATTGATCCGCTCACCAAGCGCGTGAACTATCCCATCTTGGCAACCTTGCCAGCCTATGCAGAATACCGCGCCCTTGTCCCAGCGTTAGCAACCTTTGACCTCGCTCTGCTTACCACCCCTGCCCAACGCTTCGCCTTTTGGGTGAACCTATACAACTTACTCATGTTGGATGTGGTCATCCAAAAGCGCATTCAAACCAGTGTGCAAACGCTACAGGGCGTGTTCTTCAGTCATGGCTATTGGGTGGGCGGATGCTTCTTCAGCTTGAATGACATTGAGCAAGGTATCCTCCGCGCCAACCGTGGTTATCCAGCCCTGCCAGGGGGGCAGTTCTTGCGCACCGATCCCCGTTATGCGCTCACCCTGCCCACACTCGACGCACATTTACACTTCGCCCTGAATTGTGCATCAGAATCTTGCCCGCCCATTGCCTTCTACTCTGCCGAAAATCTCGAAAGCCAATTGACGCTTGCCACCCAGAACTTCATCAACAGTACCGATATTGATCTGGATGCCCAGCACCATACCGCGCAACTCTCTAAGATATTCCAATGGTATGCCCCCGACTTTGGCGCGAGTTTCGCCGTGACGCTAGGCTTTGGGGATGCTTCCCCCTTGTTGGTGTGGATCAGCGATTATCTGCTGGATACCGATTGGGCGAAGTATGTCAAAGTGAATGCGAAGCGTTTCCGTGTGAGCTTTCGCCCATATAATTGGGCACTGAACCAGACACCTACTTAGAGCATGGAGTGAAGCATGTCGATTGTGATTGGGGGATCCCTTTCTTATGACTACCTGATGAAGGTAGAAGGCTTATTTCAAGAGGTGATTTTGCCACATCAATTGTCCCAGTTGACCGTTAATCTGGTCTCCTCGGATGTGCAACGCTCCTTTGGGGGAAGTGCGGGCAACGTCGCCTATACACTCGGCTTACTTGAAATGCAACCCATCGTGATCTCTGCGGTGGGGCATGACTTCAATCCGTATGCCGATCATCTGAAATTGGCAGGGGTGGAGCTACGCCACCTCTTGCACTTTGAGGACTGCTTGACCGCTGGCTACTATGCCTTTGTTGACCACGCCGAAAATCGCATCGCTACCTTTGTCAAAGGCGCAACCCGTAACATGGATGAAACCAGCTTTCGCACCGTTCCATCAGCGGACTGGGTGCTGATTGTCCCTAGTGAAATCTCCACCATGCACAAATGGGTAGAGGAATGTATCGCCGATGAACGCCCATATTTCTATGACCCCAGCCATCAAGTTTGGTATATGCCACCCGATCAACTGCAGCGCGGTATACACCACAGCTTGGGGGTGTTCATCAACCAAGCAGAAGCCGATTGTATCCTAGAGCGCATGGGTTGGACGCTAGAAGAGTTGTGCCATCAATGCCCGTTATTGGTGGTGACGCACAAAGAAGAAGGATCAGTCATCTATCAACGTGAGCAGGTTTATCACATTCCCACTGTCCAACCTCGCACGCTTCAAAATGGGACGGGTGCAGGAGATGCCTATCGTGGTGGCTTTTTGGCTGGGCTGATGTTGGGCATGCCGTTGGACGTGGCAGGCAGGATGGGGGCGTTGAGTGCGACGTATTGTGTGGAGCAAGAGGGCACCCAAGCCTATCATTTTACCCGCGCCGAATTTACTACACGCTTTCGCCAGAGCTTCACCGATGTTCCATTTGCTCCCTTTTGATGAGTATCACCACCTTTTAACATAAGATTTACGCTAGAAAAGTAAAGTTATGCGATATTTCAAGGGTCTTAACATACCCTTATCTATTAGGCTGGGGCGTACTGTGGCAAAATGCACGCGCGTCTGAAGAAAATAGAGATAAAAGGTAGTCAGACTTGGCAATCCAAATCCGTAATGACATTCGCAATGTTGCGATTATTGCTCACGTAGATCATGGCAAAACCACCCTTGTGGATGGGATGCTTTTACAAACCAATGTATTCCGTGAAGGGGCAAGCGTTCAAGAGCGCGTGTTAGATTCTAACGCGCTTGAGAAAGAACGCGGTATCACCATCTTGGCGAAGAACACCGCCGTCACGTACAAGAATACCAAGATCAACATCGTAGATACCCCCGGTCACGCTGACTTCGGTGGGGAAGTGGAGCGCGTCCTAAACATGGTGGATGGCGCATTACTCTTGATAGATTCCGTAGAAGGACCCATGCCTCAAACGCGCTTCGTCTTGCGCAAGGCGTTGGGCTTGGGGTTGCGTGTGTTGGTGGTGGTCAACAAGATTGACCGCGCAAACGCTCGCCCCGAAGAAGTCCTCAATGAGACGTTCGACTTGTTCATCGAGTTGGGCGCAAGTGATGAACAAGCAGAATTTCCGGTGGTATATGCTATCGGGTTGCATGGGCGTGCTGGCTTAACCCCAGAGGATCTTGCCAACAACTTGAATCCGCTCTTTGATACCATCATCGAGAAAGTTCCCGCGCCCGAAGTTGACCTAGAAGCACCGTCTTCTATGCTTGTCACCACACTAGATTATGATCGCTACATCGGGCAATTGTCCATCGGGCGCATCTATAACGGGCGCATCGCACCCGGCATGCCCCTCGTGCGGATTACCCCTGATGGGGAGCGCACCAATGGGCGGGTGGAAAAACTGTACACCTTCCATAACTTAGGACGACAAGAAGCAACTGAGGCACTGGCAGGGGATATTGTCGCACTCAGTGGGTTTGAAACCATCAACATCAGCGACACCCTAGCCGATCCAACTGTCACTGAAGGCTTGCCTGCCATCGCGGTAGAAGACCCCACCGTCCGCATGACCTTCGGGGTGAATACCTCCCCACTGTCAGGGCGCGAAGGCAAAACCGGCTTGGGCACATCACGCCGCCTGCGTGAACGCTTGTACAACGAAACCCGTTCCAACGTGGCATTGCGTGTTGAGGATGGCACCTCCCCAGAAAAATTCGTGGTGAGTGGGCGCGGTGAATTGCACTTGGGCATCTTGATTGAAACCATGCGCCGCGAGGGGTATGAGTTTGAAGTGAGCAAGCCGGAAGTAATCTTCATGGATGATGAAAACGGACGCACGCTAGAGCCGGTTGAAGAGTTGCAAATTGAAGTAGCGGATTCTGCCAGCGGACCCATCATGGAGATGCTCGGTTTGCGACGCGGACAAATGCTCGATATGCGCACAGAAAACGGCACCACCTTCATGAAGTATCGCGTTCCCACACGTGGGCTACTTGGATTTCAAAGTCACTTCATGCGCATAACCAGCGGGTTGGGGCAAGCAAGTAGCATCTTCGATAGTTACCAACCACTTGCCGGCGAAGTTCCCAAGCGTAAGTTTGGTAGCCTTGTCGCTATGGAAGGCGGACCCGCCACTGCCTATGCCATCTTGAATGTGCAAGCGCGTGGGACATTCTTTGTTGATCCCGGCACCGACATCTATGAGGGCATGGTGGTGGGTGAACACATCCGCGCCGACGATTTGGGCGTGAATGTCTGTAAAGAAAAGCACGTCACCAACCACCGTTCTAAACCAACCGATACAGTAGATGGTCTTGTTCCAGCACGCCGTATGAGTCTGGACGATTTCATCGAGTTTCTTGCTGAAGATGAATTGTTGGAAGTCACCCCGATTAGCTTGCGTGTTCGCAAGCGCATCTTGGACATCAACGAACGTCAGCGCGAGCAAAAACGCATCAAGCAAAAAGTCGGGGCATAACCTTCCAATAGGTTAGTATTTGCCTACCAAGCACCATGAATCTCCCCCCATCCCACGCTTTCAAAAGCGTAGATGGGGGGGGATAACGATCAACCTATAGCCCGTAGACTTCGCTATACTTGCGCTTGAGATACGCCACATACGGTTGACTTTGGATGCCCTCTCCCGTCACACGGCGCGTCAGTTCATCCGCGTTATACTTGCGCCCGTGTTGGTGTAGGTTTTCCCGTTGCCAATTGAGCAACGTTTCAAAGCGTCCGTTCTCAATATCGCTCGGAATGCTGGGAGCATCTTGCACAGCTTGGTTGTAGTATTGTGCGCCCAACAAATTCCCCAGCGCGTAGGTGGCAAAGTAGCCCAGCGCACCCATTGACCAGTGAATATCCTGTAAGCAACCGTTGGTGTTGCTGTTCGGCAACATCCCAAAGCTCTCCTCAAACAGGCTGTTCCACGCTTGCGGAACATCTTTAACCGCCAACTGCCCATGAATGAGTTGTTGCTCAATTTCAAAACGGAGCATGATGTGCAGGTTATAGTTCACCTCGTCCGCTTCTACACGGATGAAGCTGGGGGTAGATTTGTTGATCGCCTTGTAGAAGTCCTCTAGGGTGATGTCACCAATTTGTTGGGGGAATTGTTCCTTGAGTAATGGCAATGCCCACACCCAGAAGCCCTTGCTACGTCCCACCAAATTTTCCCACGTGCGCGATTGCGACTCATGCACACCGAGCGACGTTCCGCGCCCGATCATCGTTCCGCTGATTTCGTCGGGAATCCCTTGCTCATACATCGAATGACCGCACTCGTGCAACGTGCCGAACAACGCTGGGCTTAACCAATTGTCATTGAAGCGCGTGGTGATGCGTGAATCCTTGTTGGAGAAGCTAATGCTGAAGGGATGTACCGAGACATCCAACCGCCCACGACGGAAGTTATATCCCACTGCTGTAGCAATCTTACGGCAGAAAGCATCCTGCTCTGCTTGGGGGAAGTGCTGGCGCAAGACGGCATCATCCACACGCCCTGCCACCGATTGAATGGCGGCAACCAATTCTACCAACTCTTGACGATGCCCATCAAAGAGTGCCTTCACCTGAGCAGTGGTGACGGCGCGTTCATACTTGCCCAACAGTGCATCATAGGGCACATCGGCATAACCCAAGTATTCCGTCTCTTGGCGGAGCATCTCCACAATGCGTTCAAGGTCGCCTTCAAAGCGACTGAAGTCATTGGTGGCACGCGCCTCAATCCATGAGTGGTGTGCGTCTGAGGTGAGTTTGCTGAACTCGCTAACATGTTGAGCGGGAACTTTGATCGCTTCTTGTAAGTCACGGCGGACGATGCGCACCATGCTGGCAGGAATGCTGTCATAGTCTGCGCCTTCGATTTCGCGTTCTGCCTCTTCTAGCAGGCGTTGGGTTTCGTCGGAGGTGAACATCTCATGCGTGATGCGCGAGAGGGTTTGCATTTGTCTACCGCGTGCCTGCGCCCCATCGGGGGGCATTTGCGTTTCTCTGTCCCAGCTTAAAACGGCATTGGCGCGGTTGAGGTTGTGGATGTCGCCAAGACGTGCCAGCAAGGCATCGTATTTTTCGCCCATAATTTTGTATCCTAGTTGAATCGGGTATGATAAAGGTGCAGGCATTGTAGCAGATTACATAGGGAGGTGTAGGGAGTTGCTTTGCCCCACCTTCTTAGAAGAATAGTGAGTGATGAAGGAGTTAGTGATGTACACAATTGGAGTTGACTTTGGCACGCTGTCTGGGCGTGCCCTCTTGGTCGATGTTCGGGATGGGCGCGAGGTGGCAACCGCTGTTTGCCAGTATCGGCATGCTGTCATGGATGAACGCTTACCTTCTGGCAAAGGGTTGCCCCCTGAATGGGCGTTGCAACACCCTCAAGATTATTTAGACGTGCTGACCGAAACGATCCCAGCCATCCTTCAGCAAAGTGGCGTTTCTCCTGAAGAGATCGTGGGCATTGGGATTGACTTCACTGCCAGCAGCCCCATGCCCACTAAAGCGGACGGCACGCCACTGTGTATGCTAGAAGGCTACGCGGATGAACCGCATGCCTACGTCAAACTATGGAAACACCACGCCGCCCAAGCCCAAGCAGACCGCATCAATGAGGTTGCCCGTCAACGGGGCGAAACATGGCTTAACCGCTATGGTGGTAAATATTCATCCGAATGGTTCTTTAGTAAGTTACTCCAAATTCTTGAAGAAGCTCCCGCTGTTTATGCTGAAATAGATGTTTTCATTGAGGGTGCAGATTGGATCATCTGGCAGCTAACGAACGTGCTAACGCGCAATACCTGTACCGCTGGTTATAAGATGCTGGTTCAAGATGGGACATATCCATCAGAAGCCTACTTTGAAGCCCTTCACCCCGCTTTTGGCAAGGTCATCGCCGAAAAAGTTCAAGGGGAGTTTGCTCCGTTGGCAGGCAAAGCCGGCACGCTCACCCCTGAATGGGCGCAAAAACTTAATCTATCGCCAAGTGTGGCGGTGGCAATCGGTATTATAGATGCACATGTCACCGCTCCAGCTGTGAAGGCAACCCAACCCGGCGTGATGGTCATGATTATGGGAACGTCCACCTGTCACATTATGTCCAGCGATCGCATGCAAGAGGTGGATGGCATGTGTGGTGTGGTGGATGGGGGCATCGTTGATGGTCTGTATGGCTACGAAGCAGGACAATCAGGCGTAGGTGACATCTTCGCTTGGTTTGTTGACCACGCCGTCCCAACAGAATATCACGAGGCGGCACAACAAGCAGGCATGAGCCTTTATCAATATCTTGAACATCTTGCCCGTCAACAACAAGTGGGTGAGCATGGGCTAATTGCTTTGGATTGGTGGAATGGGAATCGCTCTACATTGGTGGATGCGGATTTGTCGGGCGTGTTGGTGGGGGCAACCTTAGCCACACGTGCCCCAGATATTTACCGTGCCCTCATTGAAGCAACCGCGTATGGCACACGCACCATCATTGAGGCGTTTGAGTCACAAGGGGTTGAAGTGAAGGAGTTGGTGGCAGCAGGGGGATTGCCAGATAAAAACGCGCTTCTGCGTCAGATCTATGCGGATGTCACCGGGCGTACCCTACGGTTAGGGGGATCGTCGCAGGCGGCGGCGTTGGGCGCGGCAATCCATGCGGCGGTGGCGGGGGGTATCTACCCCAATATTAACGAAGCAGCGCAACGGATGGGCAAACTCAAAGATGAAATCGTCTATCCCATTCCAGCAAACCAAGCGGTCTATGACCAACTCTACGCCGAATACAAAACCCTCTATGATTATTTTGGACGAGGAGAAAACGATGTGATGAAACGCCTTAAGAAAATCCGCCATCGTGTTAAGGATGAACAACCCGATTCGCAGAAATAAAAAACACCCAAGAAAATCTTCTTGAGTGTTGTTGCCCCCAACGGGATTAGACCGCATAGGACGCTTCAATCTGATAACCGCCGCATTTTTCATGTTACAGGTGACTTTCAAGGATGATCGCGTCCTATTCTATTCCATGACAAAATCTGAGCGTAATCAGGAAATCCAGACGCGCTATGAGATTACGATTCCTCAATTGTCCTCTATGTATAACCTCTCCAATGTGCGGATTCACCAGATTATCCACAGGCGAAGGAACTAGATTTTCACAAATTCTACAGCTATCCTAAAATATTGTGTTTGAAGGTTTCTATCACATATCCTTGTGGCAGATGCTCTTGCTCGAGTCGAATATTCTCCCATGCGACAACCCTAGCCAATGCCTGCTCTTCTGGCGTGAGATGTTCAAGTGTCAATGAACGGCTGGCAGTTCCTTTAACTGTATAGAGGCGGTAACGATCAAAAGTGACCTGATCCATCATGATAGATCGTGTATGAGGGAAAATCCGCCGAAGGTCATTGAGAATCTGAAACCCTTGAATATCCATGTCACCCCAGTAGAGTAAATCCACTTTTTGGAGCCAATCCAGCTCACGCAGTTGATACACCGCAAATCCACCGCCAAAGATACCCACACTATTGGGCAAGCGGGGTAAGGTTAAAAAGTTAATCAGGTTTTCTACGATGATAACCCGCCGCGGTTGAAGATGTTCGGCCAATAGGTGGGCAGCTTGCTTTAGCGGTAAGGTCAGGTCGTCAAGCTGTAAGTTATACTTCCATTCCAGTTGTTCATCAAGTAACCGCAAACGCACTAAACTTGGCTTATCCTTCAGCCCATAACGTAGAATGAAATCTGAGTGGGGGGTGTTATAGACATCTACGGGCAAGAGCGCGTCTAACAGTGAGCGTAAAATAGAAAAATGGCTTTCGATAAACTTGGTATGCACCTCAATAGGTAATTCCCGCAAGTAGACATTGGGTTTGGGTTGCTGGATAAAATAGTGGCATACGGTCAGTAGATCAGTCCATACCCCGTGATAACGAATTACCATCTGTGTGTTTTCGTCTAACCACCCCTCTAAAGCTGGCAAGCGTCGCCGAATCAAGTCAACATCACCGACAAAAGCATCAAACTCTGTGCGTTTACGTAAGTACGATAGATAGTGGTTACAATCGCGTAGCACAGCAACACGCGGGATCGTCTGACGACCTAAATCGCGGGTGTTGAGGGTTTCCCACTCTAAATCGTACCCGTTTGGTAGCACCTCACTGGATTTTTCGCGCAGATCGGCAAATACCCTGCTCCGCTCGGTCAAGTCCACTGGAGGCTTACCGATAGGGAACTTCAACGGAAAGAGGCTATTTTCATTTTTGAGCCAGTCACGTAGCACTTGCACATACTTGCGCTCGGCTTTGTTATGGATATCTTCGTGCGTTAACACCGCGTTTACCCCGTATAATGATGTCAGTTCATGTGAAGTTCACGCTTGCGCGAACGATATTCTTCATCGGTTAAGTTGATGACTTGTGAATCATTGCCCTCTTCATTATTGACCACATAGTGAAATACCTTCACATATTTTTCGATAATCTGAAGTTGTTGCATCGGGGTAACGACCAACAATTGCAACCCTAGCTTCTCGAACAGTTGCATGGCATAGCGAGCATTTTCGTCATCTAATTTGCTAAAGGCTTCGTCAATCACCACAAAGCGAAAGGAACGTT
>JBMOEO010000029.1:0-36926 GCA_049318945.1 Phototrophicaceae bacterium
GGGCGGGCGGGGGGTTAGAGGGCTTGGCGGATGAACTTGCCAACAACGGTATCAGCCCCTTTGATTTGCTCCTACAATTGGTGGTATTTGTGTCGATTGCGTTCATGGGTGTTGGGATAGGTGTACGACGCGATCTGTCCGCCACGCTTGAACGGTTGGGTATACGCTTGCCAACGATGGGGGATTGGGTGTGGGGGGGGATCACCGCGCTATTGTGTTTAGCGTTATTGGTGGCGTTCTCGGTGTGGAATCAAGCGTTCAACCCCAGCGAGATTACCGATCAACAAACCATAGCCTCCGATCAGTTGATGGTGGCACTGGGACAGTCTTATGCTATGGCGGGGCTTGCTGCCTTGTCGGCAGGGGTGGGTGAAGAAGTGTTATTCCGTGGGGCATTGCAACCGATATTCGGCATCTTGCCCACCGCGATCTTCTTTGGGTTGCTCCATAGCCAGTATCTATTCACGCCATTGTTGATCTTGGTGATTATGTTGGGATGTGTGATGGGGATTTTGCGCCGTTTACGGAATACCACATCTGCCATCATTGCGCATTTCAGCTACAATTTCATTCAGCTTGCCCTCTTCATCTGGGTGAATAATCTCACGACTCCTTCCGCTTTGAGTGGGTTGATACTATTGGAAAAGGCAATATGGTGAAACGTTCTCTCACAGTTCTGATTACATTGTTGCTGTGTGCTTCATGGATGATGGATTCACACGCACAGGATACCCTCCCGACTGCAACCGTGGCGCGTTCTGCTCGCCTAACTCCTTCCGCAACCTCTCTGTTTCCACTGGGTATTTACTTTCAACTACAGGCGGATTTGCCATCCGATCAAGTTGTTGAGTCGCTTGAGTTGGTGATACAACCGCCCAATCAAGCAACAACACGCTTAACGATTCCGCTGGTAGACAATGCCGAGTTCTCGCAATCGGCGGGGCTTGCCTTCGCCAATGTGATTTGGAACGCAACCGATGCCCCCCCCACGCTCTTCTCCGTGTTAGCGTACACATGGGAGATGCGCCTGTCGGACGGCACACAAGTTGAAGAGAGCGCACAAATAACGTTTGTCGATCAACGGGTAGAATGGGACATCACCCATAGCGAGACCCTTCCCGTGAGCATAGCAATCGCTAGTGGGGGGGGATCGTCGCGCCGCCTGTTAGAAGAGTTTGAATTGGTGTATGACTTTCTTGAGAAATATCTGGGAGAGCGTCCTACAACCTCACTCAACTTTGCCTACTATAAAGAAAATTTTGGCGAGGGGTGTACCCAAAATGCCGAAGGCTTGAACCGCATCCTCATCCATGAATTGGCGATTGATCTCCCGTGTGAGCCATCTCAAGCCAACGCCGTCTACCGCGCTTCTAACTTTGAGAGGGTGGCACTTGCGCCATTCGGGTATCAGGCGATTCAAACGCACCTCACCGAACAACTCATGGAAGGGGTTTATGCTCCCTATTGGGTGGGGCAAAGCGTACCCAAATGGTTTCGTTATGGGCTAACGGAGCTAGTGAATCCTGCTTTTGAGCCAACGTTTCTAGGTGATTTATTAGATGCAACCCGTACTGAACAGCTATTCACGCTGGAAGAGATGAACCGCCCCCCACTTACACAAGACCCACGTTACCCTTTATGGCAAGCGCAAAGTTTTGGTTGGATGATTTATCTGGCAGAGCAATATGGGCTAGAGGCGTTGTTTGAGTTATCACGCACAGTAGCCAACTATGAAAGTTTTGAGGTGGCATATCAGACGGTTTTAGGGGAGCCGTTGCAATCCTTGCCCCCAACATGGGAATTATGGATACTCACCCCGGATGTAGCCACGACCTTTCGCGTGAATTTTTACCTTTCCGCCACTGCCACGCCCACCGCTACTGCTACCGCGACCGACATTCCCCCCACTGCCACCGCCACCTTGACCCCCACCGCTACTGCTACCGCCACCGCCACCCTGCCTTCAGCAGTGTTACGCTTGACGGTTTCGCCAACCGATACGCCTGTTCCTGCCACGCCCACCGTCACCCCACGCTCCGCCTCCGCCATCTTCACCGCTACTCCCATTCCCACGCCTAATAATGCGTCGCTTGCGTTGACGTTGAACAGCACGCAAAGGCAACAGGGAATCATGATCTTTGGTGGAATGATGGTTATGGCATTGGTCTTGCTGGTTGGGGCAGGCATCATCAATCTCTTTAGACGAGGACGCTAACTTATGGAAACGACAACTCCACCACAGGATATTTACGCACTGGATCAAGCGGGTTTGCAACAGCTCTTAAAGCGACTGAATCAACCTGCCTTCCGTGCAAAACAAATTCATGAATGGTTGTATCAACACTTTGCTACCAGCTTTGATGACATGACCAATCTCCCTAAAACGTTGCGAGACGCTTTGCAACAACATTTACAATTCGGCGTGCTAGAAACCATGATTCAACAATCTAGCAAAGACGGCACACAAAAGCGGTTGTTTCGTTTACCGGATGGCAAACTCATTGAATCAGTCTTGATGGTTTATGAGGACGGGCGCAGAACAGCGTGTATTTCTACCCAAGCCGGCTGTGCGATGGGGTGCGTGTTTTGTGCAACCGGGCAGATGGGGTTTCATCGCCATTTAACCGAAGCTGAAATCTTTGAGCAGGCGATGTGGTTTGCGCGTGAGTTGGCACAGCAGGGCGAACGCCTAAGCAATGTGGTCTTGATGGGCATGGGCGAACCCTTCCATAATTATGAGGCATCGGTGCAGGCGATGCACCGCTTGATGAATGATTTGGGCATTGGCGCACGCCACATCACCGTTAGCACGGTGGGCTTGGTGCCACAAATCCGACGCTTTGCTGATGAAGGACTACAGGTTAAATTGGCAATCAGCCTGCATGCCGCCAACGATACCGCACGGGATGCTTTGTTACCGATTAACAAGCGTTGGAACATTGATGAGTTGCTATCAGCATGTCGAGAGTATATCAACAAGACCAACCGCCGCGTGACGTTTGAATGGGCACTGATTGCCAATCAAACCGATACCGCGCAACAGGCGCATGAATTGGGTAAAAGACTGCATGGGATGTTGTGTCATGTCAACGTCATTCCGTTGAATGTCACCGCTGGCTATGAGGGTGGCACATCCGATTCTGTCGCCACCAAGCAATTTGTGTCCATCCTTGAATCCTACGGCGTGCCAGCCACCATCCGTATTCGGCGTGGCATTGATATTGACGCGGGGTGTGGACAACTGACCACGCGCTTTGAAACCGAGCGCGTGCGTGATCTGACGGAAGACGACTAGCGCACGCTTCCTTCGGGACGGTTTGCCAGAATATGCTCTATCCGCTTTTCGATTTCATCAGTCAAGTTGACTTTGAGAGCGGCAAGGTTTGCCTCAATTTGTGATGGTTTGGTTGCCCCAGTGATGACTGAGTTGACGCTGGGGTGTTTCATTGCCCATGCCAAAGCCAGGGCGGGCATGGTGGTATCTAGCTCTTGTGCCAGCTTGGTGAGTGAGCGCACCCGATTGAGGCGGTCTTGGTCAGCAAGTTGTTTTTGAAATCTTTCGTTGGATAGCGTTTGGGCGCGGCTTCCTTCTGGAACGTTGTCATTGTATTTGCCGGTTAGCATGCCTCCTGCTAAAGGGCTATAGACCACTAAACCGATCCCATTGTTTTTAATCGTGCTGTCAATGTTCCCCTCAACTTGGTGGCGGTCAAGCATGTTGTAAAGGGATTGTTCCAGAATGGGGGGGTATGCTCCTAGCCCACGAGCAACGGCAGATCCCTTCTCAATTTGAGGAGCCGTCCACATGCTGGTGCCCCAGTACAAAATCTTACCTTGTGAGATGAGGTCGCCGATGGCGCGGATGGTTTCTTCAACAGGGGTTTCAGAGTCAAAGCGGTGACAAAAGAAAATATCGACATAATCCATTTGTAAGCGTTTCAACGAACGATTGACAGATTCAATCACATGCTTACGGGAAAGCCCACGATCATTGACATCACCACTCATGGGGAAAAAGGCTTTGGTGCTGATGACCAGTTTATGGCGTTCTTTGCCTTGCAATGCCCGCCCAACCGTCACTTCTGCTTCACCATTGGCATAGGCATCCGCCACATCAATGAAGTTGACCCCGTGGTCGATGGCGGTATGAATGCAACGCACTGCCATCTCTTCTTCTACATTGCTACGCTCCCCATAGGTGAGCCATGCTCCCAATGAAATAGCACTGATGGTTAAGCCTGAATTGCCGGCTTTGTGATATTGCATCTCCATAAGTCATTTACCCCTTCATAGAGTGTCGTGAATACAACCCTATCCAAACAACTAGACGTTTGATTAGCATAACATGAAGCCGAATAAAAAGAGAGAGTTATCGCTGTGTCCGCTCGGGTTCGCGCTCGTTTGGTGATATTGTTGGGGATGTTTCTGCTGGGTAGTTGGCAGGTGTATCAAACCCGTTTACAACTTCAGCGTGGGGCAAGCCTCCCCCCTTTGCTAGAACAACAGATCATCACGCGCAGGGGATTACGGGTGAATGACTGTGAGCGTGCTATTCTCCGTGCTAACCAACCCTATGGGGAGCAGGTGAATCTGAATGAGGCGAACACCCCTAATCTGATGGATGCTGAAGGGGCACGCGTGCTTTTAGACCGCGCTTTAGGGGATTATTTGGGGCTATACGGAGGGGTTCAATCTGCGGTGGTGGGTGTGCCCTTGTTGCTTCGCGTGGATATTCAAGCTGAAAAGCGTTTGGTGTGGGGGCGCGTGTGGGTTCTCCCCAGCTTTGATGGGGGCTATGAGCATCAATCGGCGTATGTCATGTATTTGGATGCTATCGCGGGTGTGCCCCTTGCCCTGTTCACAGATATTGAGATTTTACAACTCAACACCTCTAGTAACTGTCACTTCCCCCCAAGCGCAACCGTTCAACAAAAGCAACAACTGACGTGGGGTAGCGCGTTGTTGATCGTGGCATCGTTGGGTTTCATTCTGATCGGATGGATTTGGGAGCATCGTTTACCGACGAAATGAGCGGTGCTGGTATAACCGATAATTGCCGATTAGATGAATAACTTGTAAGATTAGCATTCATAGCACAAAGTTTGAGAAATTAAAGATAAGTTGATGCCCCCTATTCACATTGCCCCCTCTATTCTTTCTGCTGATTTTTCTCGCTTGGGGGAACAAATCGCGCAGATTAACCAAACCGAAGCGCGTTGGATTCATGTCGATGTCATGGATGGGCGGTTCGTCCCTAATATCACGATGGGGCAACTGGTGGTGAGTGCCCTTAAGCGTGTCACCCCACTGGTGCTAGATGTGCATCTGATGGTCGTTGAACCCAATTCCATGATCGAAAGTTTTGCTGAAGCCGGGGCAACCCATCTCACCGTCCATTACGAAGCGTGCATTGACCTCTTCCGCACGGTCAACCTCATCAAGCGGGCGGGTTGCGCGGTGGGCGTTGCCATCAATCCACACACCCCGATTGCCGCGTTGGTGCCCATTCTTCCGCTTTTAGATCAGGTGGTGGTGATGACCGTTAGCCCTGGTTTCGGTGGGCAAAAACTCATTCCCCAAACGCTCCCCAAGATTAGGGAGCTGCGCGATTACGCCGTTCAAATGCAACCCAATCTGGATATTGTGATTGATGGTGGCGTGAACCTAGAGACGCTGGAGACGGTGATTCGGGCTGGGGGGAATGTTTTGGTGGCGGGGGCTGCTGTCTTTAAGGAGGACGCTATTGTCCAAAACCATGCTATGCTCACCCAAATTGCACGGCAAATGACCCAAATCTAAGCATTAGATCGCGTCTATTGTCGAGGTTGTGGGTTACAGTTGTTAACTACTAAACCATGTTTATTCAGTTTGTGAGTTGATCGGAAGTCTAATCTTATGGATTACGAAATAATGCACCGTTCAGAATGTGACGGTTTTTTGTATCGCTGGCTGGTTGCTGCAGGGTTAGCTTGGCTGGAATACAACAAAGAAACAGTGAATCAGTTGAATGTGTTCCCTGTTCCAGATGGAGACACGGGGACGAATATGCACCTCACCATGCGCAAAGCATACGATGAGGTCTCACGCTTAGAAAAACACGAATCCCATATTGGGGTGGTGGCTGGGGCGGTGGCGCGTGGCGCATTGATGGGCGCACGCGGAAACTCTGGCGTGATCTTGTCGCAACTGCTGGCAGGGTTCGCCAAAGGGGTAGAAGATTTACACTCCTTCAATGTGCAACAATTTGCCCATGCGTGCAGTATCGCCACCCAATACGCTTATCGCGCGGTGGTCAATCCCGTTGAGGGCACGATCTTGACCGTCTCGCGTGAGGCGTATGAAGCCGTGCAAACACATGTGGATGCTCATCCTGATAGCACCTTGCGCCAAACGTTTGAGGTATTGATTGAGCATGCGAAGACCTCGCTTGCCAACACGCCTAACTTGCTTCCCGTGTTGAAGGATGCCGGCGTAGTGGATTCTGGTGGCGCGGGTTTCCTCACCATCATGGAGGGGATGTTACGCTTCTTAGAAGGAAAGCCTGTGGTTGCCAATGGCGATACTGAAAAGTCCGCGACTTCTGATGCAGGAGATTGGCAAGACGCGCTTGTTCCCGAAGACGAAGAGGGCTACGGTTATGATGTGCAATTCCTCATTCATGGCGACAACCTAGACGTGTTAAAAATCCGCGCGGATATTGACGCAATGGGTTGGTCTACCTTGGTTGTGGGGGATCCCCAATTGGTTAAGGTGCATGTGCATGTCCATAACCCTGCTGAACCGATCAACTATGCCATCGTCACACTAGGGGCAGAGATTGACGACATCGTTGTAGAGAACATGCAGCTTCAATATAAGCAATATGTGAAAAGCCGTGTCGAGCGTGAACAAGGGTATACCCAACCCATAGAGGGTGTGGCGGTGATCGCGGTTTCGCCCGGCGATGGCTTGACCGAATTGTTCGTCAAAGATTTGAGCGTTGCCTATGTGATTGGTGGGGGACAAACGATGAACCCCTCGACTGAAGATTTTGTGGCGGCAATCAATGCCCTTGATAACACTGAAGTGATTCTTTTGCCCAACAACAAGAATATCATCATGGCGGCACAACAAGCCGCTGCCATTGCCAGCAACAAACAAGTGCGTGTTGTACCCAGCAAAACCATTCCGCAGGGGATTGGTGCCTTGGTGGGATACTTGAGCATGGGGGCTTCTAGCCCATTAGATCACCTGAGTGAATCCATGCGAGAAGCGATGAGCGGTGTCACCACCATCGAGCTAACCTATGCCACCCGCACGGTTAACATCAACGAAGTTGAAGTACAAGAGGGGGAAGTGATTGGCTTGGTGGATGGCAAACTCCAACTGGCAGGCGAGTCGCTTGAGGAAGTCATGACCCAACTGATTGAAACCTATTCTCATCCCAATAAGGAACTGGTGACACTCTATTATGGGGCTGATATTCAAGAAAGCGTCGCTCAATCTGTGGTGAAAATGCTGGGTGAACAATTTGATGAGTTGAGCTTTGAACTGGTTAAGGGTGGGCAACCCCTCTATCCCTATTTGATTAGTGTTGAATAGTGACCGTGCCTATGCGGATTTACGTCGTAACCGATAGCTCGGCAAGTTTTGCCCATCCTCAATTGGTGGCACATTCCCCTTTGGTGGTCGTGCCGTGTTCGTTGCGGATTGGCAAAGATGTTTATCGAGACAATATCGACCTCAACACCCACGAAGCGATTGATCGGATGGCTCGCTCAGAAAGCCCACCTGCGTTAATCCCTCCTGATGTGGCAGATTTTGTTGCGACGTATACCCGCCTAGCGACGGTGGCAGATGTCATCATTTCGATTCATCCCTCTGCACACCTTTCTCAAAGTTATCAAAATGCCCTTATTGCCGCCCAACGCATGCACGGTTATATAGCGGTGCATGTGTTGGATTGCGGTACAATTGGGATGGCACAGGGTATGGTGATTCGGGCGACTTTACGCGCCATTGAACGCCAAACCTACAACGACATAGAGGATTTGGTGACGTACATCCGCGCCAAACTAGAACGCATCTATAGTGCTTTCTATGTAGAGTCCACTGATTTTTTGATGCGCAACCATATTCTTTCTGCTTCGCACGCCTTGTTGTGTAAGATTCACGGCATGAAACCGATCATCACCGTCGAAGATGGAAAGATGAAGCCGATGGAAAAGGTGCGCAATCGGGCACAAGGCATTGAGTGTTTGGTGGAATTCGTCACCGAGTTTGAACGCTTCGAAGATGTGTTGTTGGTTCAACCGCGTAGCTATATGACGGATGAAACGCGCTTGTTACACGATCGCTTGGCATTGGAATTTCCCGGAAAATATTTTCAATATGCAATTTATAGCAGCTCTGTAGCGACATTAATCGGCTGTGATGCTACAGGGGTAGTTGTAATGGAACCCGATTGATAGATACACGAGACCCCCTTAGAAGGATGGATACCATGAAAGTACGCTTTGTTGTCGATAGTGCTTCTGATGTACCGCAACATTATGTAGATCGTTTTGGAATGTACGTTATTCCGTTGTATGTGAATTATGGTGGGAATAGCTATGCCGATAATGGGCAAGACCTCAACCGCCTTGATTACTATCAACTGTTGAAGACCATTGACCCCATCCCCCAAACCTCCGCTCCGTCGGTTGGTGTGGCAGGGGAGGCGTTGCTTGCCGCACTACAAGGATATGACCATATCTTCATCGTCACCATCTCATCCAAATTGAGCGGGACATATAATGCCTTGCGTCTTGCGGCAGAACAATATCTGCAAGCCGGGCAATATACTATGGTGGACTCTGCACAACTTAGCACGGGGAGCGGGTGGTTAGCAATCTTAGGCGCAGAAACCGCAGAGGCAAATAACGGCAACGTTGAACAAATTCGCCAAGTGATTGAGCGCGTTCAACGACATACCGAAGTATATGCCGCCATGACCACCGTAGAGTTTTTGCGCAAGGGTGGGCGGATTAGTTGGGGGCAGGCGACAATTGGGGGATTCCTCAAAATTCGCCCAATCGTTCAGCTCCAGAATGGATTGATTGAATCGGTGGCACGTGAACGTACCGAAAAGAAATGGCTTGACCAGCTTGAGAAGTTCATCCGCCAACATCAACCGATTGAACGTATCGCCTTCTTATACGCTTTAGACCCCGCACCTAAAAACGAATTGAAGCAACGGGTGGCTGATATTCTTCCGCCCACTGTTGAAGAAGTGATTGTTACGCCGAGCATCGGTACCCATACTGGACCGGATGCTATCGGGGTTGCCATTGTCCGCAAAGGTTGGAAAGACGCATAATGCCATCTGCATTAGAATCGCTCGTGAAGGTGCTTAAGCTAGAACGAGATAACAGTTATAAAAACAACAGCGTTGAAGGTGGGCTTTCTGCCTACGTTCAACGCTGGCAACGCGATGCCCACCAACAGGCTGGGCACCGCGAACATCAACATTTTCTAGTGGATGATGTGGCGCAAGTGTTAGAAGCGTATGACACCTTAGACGCGCTAGAAGGGCGACACAAAGCCATCGGTTACGCACTAGACCGTTTGATGATGCGCATTCGTGAGCCACGCGCCGGCTTTGTCCCCCGATTTAATTGGCAGACTGTTCCCCCTCCCCCTGCGCATAAGCCCAAACCACAGCCTGCCACACCGAATCCTTCGTTGGCTATCACGCCTGAGCCATCCCAAAGCGAAACCTCTGATGCGCTTGCACCAGACCTGAAGGTCTCTAACAAACGTAAGAAGGTGCGCCAAAAGAAAGAGAAGGTGGATGCGTTGATGGTGGAAGTCTCTCCCAATAAGACAGATCCCGCACGCACGCGGAAGAAGTCCAAAAACAAAGAATATGCTTTTGGGCGTGATCTTGAAGATGGGAATGATGGCTTTTTTAGCGAGGCAAATTTTGATGAATATCGAGAGGCGTTCGATGATCTTGATGATGATAGCGTATTCATTTCTACGGAGTCTGACTTGCCCGCCCCCATTCGCTTAGAGCGTCCCCCACGCATTCGCCGTCATTATGATACCAAACAGGCTACGCATGCCCTGCGCTTGATCCGTGAACCCGTCACCAGCATACGTGGGGTGGGGAGCAAACTAGGTGAAATCCTAGCGCGAATCAACATTCACACCATTGAGGATTTAATCACCTACTTGCCGTATCGCTACGATGATTACACTCAAATGCCCACGCTTGCCCAACTTCAGCCGGATCAAAAAGTAACGGTGGTGGGCACGGTGCGTCAATCTCATGTGCGTGCTGGGGCACAAGGACGGCAAGACTTTGCTTTCACGCTAGACGATGGCACATGGTCAATGCAGGTGATGTTTTTTAGCCAGCGGTATCTTCAACAGAAAATAGCGGATGGCATGCAGGTTGTGTTGAGTGGCAAAGTATCCATCTACCGCGACCGCTTACAGATGACCAATCCAGAATGGCAACCGCTTGAGGAAGAGGTCTTGGATTCACCCTCAATTCTGCCCATCTATGGGTTGACCAAAGGGCTAAACCCCAAACGCTTTCGCAAATTGATTCAGGATACGTTAGCACGTTATGCCGAAAACCTGCCAGAAGTTGTTCCGTCCGATGTGATTGAGCGCACGGATTTGGCGGATTGGGTGTGGACACTCAAGCAATTGCACGCGCCCGAAGGGTGGGATCACCTCCACCACGCCCAACGTCGCTTTGTCTTTAACGAATTGTTATTGCTTCAGCTGGCAATCATGGCGAACCGCCGAGAATGGCAGTCCATACAGGCTACCCCCTTAGAGGTTGCTGATAGCGATCTGGATGCGTTCATCACTAGCGCGTTCCCCTATCAACTGACTGGGGCGCAAAGACGGGCGATCCAAGATATTCGCGCTGATGTGGCAAAGAACATTCCAATGAATCGCTTGATTCAAGGGGATGTTGGCTCTGGCAAGACAGCGGTGGCGATGGTTGCTACGGTTTTATCCTTTGCCAATGATAAGCAAACCGCCATCATGGCACCCACCAGCATTCTAGCTGAACAACACTATCAAAGTTTTTCAACCGTCTTAGAGAATTTGCCCAGCACCCCAAAGCCCAAAGTAGCACTTCTCACGGGTTCTTTGAGCAAAACCGAGCGCGAGCAAGTATATGCAGGCTTGGCGGATGGGTCTATTGATGTGGTCATTGGCACGCACGCGCTGATTCAAGGGGGCATTAGCTTTGCTGATTTGGGATTGGCAGTGATTGATGAGCAACACCGCTTCGGCGTTCAACAGCGCGGGGCGTTGCGGGGCAAGGGGCACAACCCCCACCTCCTCTTCATGACGGCAACTCCCATCCCGCGTACGCTTGCCATGACGCTCTATGCTGACCTTGACCTCACGGTGATGAACGAGATGCCGGTTGGGCGTACCCCTGTTAAAACCACGATCAAGCAGGCGGTGGATCGTGAGAGCGTTTATGAGCGCATCCGTGCTGAAGTGGCGCAAGGGCGACAGGCTTTCATCGTCCATCCCCTTGTCGAAGCCTCCGAGTCTGTTGATGCCAAGTCTGCTGTAGAAGCGTATGAAGAGCTACACCTTGTTTTCCATCGTAGCCGTGTGGGGTTGCTTCATGGCAAAATGCGAGCGGATGAAAAAGACCATATCATGCACGCTTTCGCTAGTGGGGCAATTGATGTACTTGTCACCACATCGGTTGCAGAAGTTGGGGTGAATGTTCCCAATGCCACCATCATCATGATTGAAGGCGCAAATCGTTTCGGTCTGTCACAGTTGCATCAGTTTCGTGGGCGGGTTGGGCGTGGGCGATACCCCGGCGAATGCTACCTATTCCCCGATAAAGTCACCCCTGAATCTGTCCAACGGCTACGCGCTTTAGAAGAAACTACCGATGGCTTTGTGCTGGCGGAGATGGATTGGCAGATGCGTGGGGCAGGGGATTTGTTGAGTGTGCGCCAAAGTGGGAGCAACACCCTACAACTACAGGATCAAGTCAATCATGAGTTGGTGGAATTGGCACAGCGCGAGGCGCAAACGCTCTACATTGTTGATCCAGACCTCATGCTTGAGGAACACCATCACCTACGCCAATATGTCCAGTTGCAACGCGACCGTCGCAGTGATGTCAGCTAACCTTTATCCACATGGAAATGAGATGAACCATGTCTAACCGTCTTGCTATTTATCCCGCCACGCTTGATCCCGTCCACTATGGACATATTGATGTTGCTGTCCGCGCATCAAAATTGTTCGATCAGTTGATTGTGGGGGTTTATGATTTGCCGAAAAAACGATTATTGTTTACAGTAGAAGAGCGTGTTGAACTTGCGCAAGAATCGTTTAAGAATTATGATAATATACAAGTTGTGGCATACAGTGGCTTGACAGTAGAATATGCGGTTGGCATAGGGGCGATTGCGATTATCCGAGGCTTACGGGTGTTTTCTGACTTTGAGTTGGAATTTAGAATGGGGATTGCCAATAAGATTCTTGCCCCCAATATTGAAACCGTCGCCATTATGTCAGACTTAAAGCATATTCACATTAGCTCTAGCACTGTGCGTGAAGTGGCAGAACTAGGTGGCGATGTCAGTAGCATGGTGCCCAGCCATGTTGAACAAGCACTTGTAAAACGCTTCTCGGATTTACATGCAAGCCAAGGCAGTCCGGGTTATAATATCAGCATACGTGACTAACGAAAGAACGCTCCGTGGAGACGGTTTGATTATGGACATTCAACATTTAGTGGATCGCTTGGAAGATTTAATTGATGAAGGTCGTCATGTGCCAATGAGTAAATATACATTGGTTGACGAAGAACGCGCCTTAGAGATCATTGACCAGATGCGCATTTCCATCCCAGAAGAAATTGAAAAGGCGGCGCGTATCTTGGCGCAACGTGAGCGCGTCTTGGCGCAGGCGCACGAAGAGGCGGCTCGCATTTTGCAACAATCACGCGAGAAAAGCCAAGTGCTTTTAGAAAATGATGCCAACGTTCAAGCTGCTCATAGTCGTTCAGTCAACATCATTGAACAAGCGAAACTAGATGCCGAACAGATCACACAAGATGCTGATGCGTATGTTTTGAATATCCTCACCTCGCTCAAGCAACGCTTAGAGAAAACCGTGCGTGAAGTTGAAGCGGGCATCAAGGTAATTGAAACAACCGACCCTGTACCAAGCCAACCGACTGAATTTGTTCCCCCGAATGTTCGTAATGAGTATGTTGCCGTAGAGAATAAGCCTGAGCAAAAACATAACACCAGCCTCTTGCGTTAGGCATTAGGCGGGCGGTTCTCGTGTAGGGTGGGGAGGTAAGCAACCATGCGCTTGGTGTATTGGACATTGGCATGGATAACAGGCTTAACGGTTGCCCAACTCATCAGCTGGATGACACCGCTCCATTGGGCATGGGCAACGTTGGGGGCATTCATGATGGTGTGCCTGTGCGTTGTGCGTAAGTTGCCCATCACCGTTCCGATGATTGCTGTGATGGTGTGTGCTGGGGCGTGGAGGGGCAATGGTGAAATTCCCGATCTAAGCCTAACGACTTACAATGATCTGGGCGGATTAACCTTGATGGGGACAGTGTTAGCAGAGCCACATCAACATGATGATGGGCAACGTTTTACCCTACAAGTGGAACAACTGGACAAAGGGCAAGGTTGGCTGGAGATAACGGGGAGGGTGTTCGTTCAAACACCTAGCCCTAACGCGGTTCAATATGGGGATCGCGTGGTTGCTACAGGACTTTTAACCACCCCAACACGAGGCGACAGCTTCGATTTATCCGCCTATCTTGCCCAACAAGACACCTATAGCGTGATGGATAACGCCATTGTTGACGTGCAATCTAGCGGACACGGCAACCCCTTCCAGCATTGGCTCATTCAAACGCGCCAATCTGCCCTTCAAAAAGTACAACAACTTCTGCCCGATCCTCATGCCAGTCTGTTGGCGGGGATTGTTTTAGGAGATGATGATGGTCTTTCCCCAGCCACACAAGACTTGTTTGAAATCACCGGCACTGCCCACTTGATCGCCATTAGCGGATTCAATATGGCACTATTGGCGGAGCTATTGCGCGTGATATTGCAACGGTTGCGCTTGGGGCGTGGGTGGGTGGTGACGCTGACGATTGCGATGTTGTGGCTCTATGGGGGATGGGTGGGGGCATCGGCTTCCGTTTTACGCGCTGTTGCCATGAGTAGCGTTTTGGTGATCGGACAATCCTTGCGGCGGCGCACCTTCGCCCCGGCTTCGTTGGGGTTGGCAATCATCATCCTGACCGCGATTGCCCCACGGTTGCTCCATGATATAGGCTTTCAATTGAGCGTGGCTGGCACATTGGGGTTAGCTTTTTTCGCTGTTCCCCTCACGCAACACCTCAACGATTTGCTCTCCCTTTCGGATGATGATGCTTCTCATCCGATTGTAGAGGCTTTCGGAGTGACGCTTGCTGCCACGCTCACCACGCTTCCCCTCACTGTTTTGTATTTTCGCCAAGTCTCACTGGTACAACTGCCGGTGAATTTGTTGGTGATGGTCTTTCAACCGTTAATCTTGATGTTGGGCTTGGGTGTGGTGGCAAGCGTATTTGTCTTGCCCGCGCTTGCCCAGTTGTTGGCATGGGGGGCGATGTTGTTGTTGAGCCTCACCCTAACCATTATGCAGGCGTTCGCACAATTGCCGTTTGCACAAGTCACGTTCTACTTGCATGAGCGTTGGGTAGTTTGGGGCTATGTGTTGACAATCGGAGGAGTGATTTTGCAACTGACTAAACCCGCTTGGTTTGTTGAACTAGGGGAGTGGCTGGCAAGTCGGCTGGTGGCAACCACCACCTTAATAGTTGGGGGGCTATTGTTGTGCTTGTTGGGGGTGTTGTATTGGCAACGTCCAGATGGGTTGCTTCATATTTACTTGCTGGATATTGGGCATAGCAACGGCATTCTGATCGAGTCTCCCAGTGGGGCACACATCCTCATAGATGGCGGACGCTTTCCAACGCGCTTGATTACCCAAGTGGGGGAGATTCTACCGTTTGTTGACCGCGAGCTAGAGCTGATCTTTATCACCCAGCCGGATGTCTTTCAAACACGCGCCCTCCCTAGTTTACTAGAGCGGTATCGGGCAGGGTTGATTTTAACCAATGGTCATCGCCTAGTTGGTGAGGATTATCTAGCGTTAGAAACCGCGTTAGAAACCTTCCCCACGCGCACCGTATTGCGTGGCGACCGCATCGAATTGAGCGACGGCTTGCGGTTTGAGGTGTTGAATCCCGCTTCCGTTCCCAGTTTGGGGGATGGGTTGGATGACAACGCGCTGGTTTTACAGGCAACCTACGGCACACAATCGTTCTTGCTCACGTCTGATCTAAGCGTGACGGCACAAACCGCGTTGCACGATGAAGAGGGCATCAACCTTGTTTCAACCGTGTTGCAATTGCCACAACACGCCACGCGCAATTCCCTGTCCGCCCCCTTCCTAGAAGCGGTTCAACCGCAGGTCTTGTTATTACAAAGTGAGCGTGGGAATCCACGGGGCGATCCAGACGGAGATGTCTTACAACTGGTTGAGGACATCCCTCACCTGTTGCGTACAGATGAGGGCGGACAAGTTCATCTTGTCAGTGATGGGCAACGGTTGTGGGTTTATCGCTAGGAATTATCCCCAGATTGATCCATCACCACGTTGTAGGGTGAGCCAAAACAGAATAGCAAACGCCCCGCCAATCAACGCCGCAAACAGCGTGAGGGGCTGGCTCTTCTTTGCTTTGGTCATTCCCGTCACCACCAAGGGGATCAAGCAGATGCCGACGTTAACCACAAAGTAAAGCAGGTTGTCATAGTCTAGGATGACCAGCTTTGCAATCACAATCAGTGCCAACGTCAACCCTAGCGCAAGCGTCGCCATGAGTTGCTTGTCACTCTGCATGAAGAATGCAATCAAGTTCAGGAAGAACGCGATGTAAAGCAGGATGTTGGGCAATAACCCCGGTTCAGAATAGATGCTCAACTTGCTTAAGATGTCGCCAATTTCAAGACCACCCATAATGATGAAACTCCATAGTGTGAATAAAATAAAGGTTTCATCATATTACAGGAATCTGCGTTTTCATAAAATAACAGGCAAAATTACTTACAACACTTTTACGAGCGTGGGGTGAAAGACGCGCTCTCACCCCACAATTCTTTAACCTACGCGCTTGAGTTTGCCGGTTGATTTGGCGTATTTTTCCGCACGCATGAAAGCCCAAATGCCTAAGGGGATACAAATTGCCCCCATGATAAGCAATGGAATCAGGTATTGCCCAAGCGTTTCATTGCCTGCTCCGTCAATGATGGTGGCGCGTGCGCCATCCAAAACATACGTGACGGGGGTAAACCGCGCCACAACCTGCATCCATTCGGGCAAAACAGTAATCGGATAGTACACACCACTCACCAACAGAAAACTCGCTTGGATGATGTGCGTCATTTGCGCCCCACGTTCGGGATACAACAGCGGGAGGATGCTCCCCAAAATGCCGATGCCAATCAGCGAAATACTGCCCACCGTCAAGATGAGGAGTGCCCCCCAAATGTTGGCATCTGTCAGGTCAATCTTAAAGAAGAAGACCATCACGCTGGCAATCAAAACGGTATGGAGCGTTGCATAGATGATGGCGTAATACGTCTGCCCAATCAGGTGTACCCAACGGTTGACAGGTGCCATGAGCGTATATTCAATTGTACCTTCCCAACGCTCCCATTGAATCACCTCACTGATGAAGGTGAAAATCACCGAGAGATAATGCCAAACCAACGCTCCGATCATCAGATACAAAGTGAAGCGCGAAACGACTTCTTGACTTGTTCCTGCGATCTCCGTTGAGCCTTCAGCAATGAACGTTACCGCCAGCGAATTGGCAATCGTGTAAGCAATCCACACGATTTCCCATGCCCAGTAGCGTTGCATCAAGTGGAAATTCCGTGCCATGAACGCATAGCTTTGGCGCATTTGTAATTGGATGCCGTTTGCAACAGCCATAATGATCTCACTCCTTGTTGATAACCATCTCTTCGATGGCGCGTTGAATGACTTTTTCATAAAGGGTGCGGGTATAGAGAACCTCCATCCCGGCTTTCTGATAGATGCCGAGTGCCCCAGTGGGATTGTGGGCATCCACGTTTAGAACCATTTTGCGCTTGCCAACCTCAAACAGTTTTTGCATGGATAGCTGAAGCAAGGCAGACCCAAGCCCATGCCGACGATAGGCACGACGAACTGCTAACACGGCAATGAATCCTGCTTCGGCATCGTCATAGGCCGGGTTACGGTTGAGGACAACCCCAGCGATTTCCTGCGTGGTTTCGTCAATTGCCAATAGCCACAAGTCCGCGTTGAACAAGGGATCATTTTCGATTTCGTTTGCCCATTCTTCCATCTCGGTTTCAAAGTTCGGCTCAACAAATCCCCAATGATCGGCGAACGCATCGAGCTTCGCGCGGACGGTTGCCCGCAAGTCTTGGGGATGTTGGTAGCTCCTCACACTGATTCCCTGCGAGAAAACTGCTGGGGCAGGCGGTTCGGTCAATACCACTCCCATACGATAAAACCACCGTGTGGGGGTCATGCCGTAGTGGGTGAATAAATCGGCGGCAGCGGTTATTTCGTTTTGATGCGCTGCCATGATGACCACCTCCCCAGACGTTGGGGAGGTTGCCAAAGATTGGCGTACTGTTTCTTCAGCATATTCTAGTAAGTATGTCCCTATCCCCAGCTTCTCATGTTGGGGATGTACTTGACTCCAGATGAAGCTACGGTTGATCGGGATCATCCAGATTTCCATATAGGCGACCAGTGCCCCCGTGCTATCGAAGATCAGTTGGGTGCTGGTTTCAAGGATGATGGAGCCACTTGTCCACTCGATGCGGATGTCGGTGGGGGTGAATGCGTCTCGCCCTAATGTGAATTGTGACATCACATTCAAGAAGTCACACACCATCTGCACATCATCCAACGTCACGGGACGGGCGGTATAACCTGTTGGGAGTGGGGCGGTACGAATAAAAGCGGTGGTCATGGTTAGTCCTCTAGGTCTTCTACAGCGTTAGGATCAACCAGCTTCTTGCCCGTCAGTTGCATGAAGACTTCCTCAAGCGTGGGCTTGTGCCCATTTTGAGTTGTCACCATTTGCTTGAGTCCTTCGGGCGTATCTAAGGCGATGATCTTTCCGTCGTCAATGATGGCGATGCGGTCACACAAGTAGTCTGCCTCTTCCATGTCGTGCGTGGTGATGATGATGGTTGCATCGTGTGTATCGCGTAGCTCATCAATGAAATTGCGCACTTCATGTTTAGAGCGTGGGTCTAAGCCTGTGGTGGGTTCATCCAACAACAACAAGACTGGGGTGGTGAGGAACGCGCGGGCGATCGCCACTTTTTGTTGCATCCCACGGCTCATGTCTTCCATAGATTCTTTGAAGGTGGCTTTGTCTAAACCTAGTCGCCCCAGAATCTGTTCTGCTTTGGTGATGGCATCTTGTCCACTCAAGCCATATAGACGCGCCCCATAGACCAAGTTTTCCATTGGGCTTAACTTTTTGAAGAAGGCGGCATCCACCGAAACGCGGCTAATTAACCGCTTGACTTCCATTTCTTCTTTGGCGATGTCATATCCAAATACTTCTACCTTCCCGCTGTCTGCCGAAAGCAGGGTGCACATCAAGCGAATCAGCGTGGACTTGCCGCTACCGTTGGGTCCTAACACGCCGAAGATTTCGCCGCGGGGTACGCTGAACGAGACGTTATCCACCGCTAAAACCGGACGTTTGGTGTAGCCATTCTCCCCATCTTGATTGGGTGCTTTAGGCATGAGTTGCTTGGTGAAACGTTGCCAAGCGTTGGGGGGCTTGATTAAGTTGAATCCTTTGCTCACTTGTTCAATTGAAAGCGCGACTTGCTCATTCTTGACAGGATAACGTTTGGTCACGAGTGATAGCTCCATGTTGCGTTATAGTTTTGTAAAACGTAGCCATAGGGAAAACTATGGCTACGGATGGGTTTAGTCTTGATACAATGTTTTGTTGGGTTGTTGGGCATGGCTTTGGAGTGCCTCACCAACTTCAACCAAAAGTTGCCCCATGTTGCGTAACGCATGGTTCATCGGGCGGTCATGTTGAAGATATGCCTCTGCTAGGCGTGCTTGTTCCGCCTGTTGCTGAAGTTCTCGTGCGCGTTGTTGATGCAGTTCATAATGGTAGTGCATGGCATGGACTCGTTTCTTATGGCTTGCTGGATTGAACGATGACTAGATCAAAGGAAACGGAGGTCTGCGCCCAGTGATGAGCATGAGTTTAGGACGGTCTAAACCATCCTACAGATGGGTGGGAATCTTGCAGGGGATAAGATGAAGCCAACGCGGTTTAAGGTGAAGAAGTAGGGATAAGCTACTGACTACAGCACAACTAAAAAACCGCGAGGTTTCGCGCCCGCGGTTGTAGTCAGATTATCCGTATAGGGGATGTTTATTGACTACAAACAGCTTGGCGCATAATCCCAAACAAGCACTCCACATGGAGCAATGTTTAGAGAGAAGGGAAATTTCAACATGTTACGCGCCTCCTACTTTGTTTGACAAGACAATAACTGTGTACCATATTGGACACATGCGATACAATATCACGGCATTTCACAACTTGTCAATGAGTTCATTTGTTAAGCTATTGTAAAATGGTTGCTGTTTGACAGGTATGGTATGCTGTAAAGTATCCCTTGCTTTATCGTGTATTCAACGGAGCGACCTAAAACCTGAATGAGCGATTTCCCCGATATTCACAACCAAAGTGATCCAGAAGATATAGAGGCGTTGTTGGCTTTGCCCAGCGATAAAGGGCAAGAGCGCACCATTGCTCGGCGTTTGGCATTGCTGATGTTATATGAGATGGATTGTTCTGAGATACACTTGATCGGACGGGTGATGGATGAAACATTCGCTCGCTATCAGTTGCAAAGCAGAACCCGTACCTATGCACAAAAACTCATGACCGGGATTTATCACCTACGCTATAGCATTGATGCCTTGCTAGAAAACTACGCCACTGATTTTCCGTTTGACCAAATCGCCATGATTGACCGTAACCTCCTACGGATTGCTTTCTTTGAAGCGGCTGTAGTACAGGATGTACCCATTGGTGTGGCGGTGGATGAAGCAGTTGCGCTGGCGAAGCTGTACGGTTCAGAATCCTCTCCACGTTTTGTCAATGGCGTATTAGGGACGATCTTCCAAGAAATGGAAACGATCTTGCCGGATTTAGAAATATTGCGTCAAGAACTGTTTGAAGACGACGAACAGTAACCAACCCGTAGGAGTAATACACTTTGAGCGAACAACACCCGCCACGTTATACTTCGGATGGTGAAGGGGCACAGATGACCTTCTTTGAGCATCTGGCTGAATTACGCAACCGCGCTTTGTGGTCATTCCTGTGGGTCGGTTTAGGAACGGCAATTGGGGCGGTGTTTGCCGCACAACTCTTGCGCTATCTAGGCGATCCATATCTGCGCTTGTCGGATGAGTCCAAGTTCTTGATTACTGATCCAACCGGCTCGGTGGTGGCATACTTCCGCGTGGCGTTATTAATGGGAAGCACGCTTGCCGTGCCCTTCGTCACCTATCAAATTGTGATGTACATTTTGCCCGCCATGACCAACCGCGAACGTCGCTTCTTCATGATGGGGTTGCCGGCGGTGTTCGGGCTGTTTCTGATTGGTATCGCCTTCGCGTGGTATATCCTCGTTCCACCTGCCTTAACATTCTTAGAGGGCTTCTTACCTGATCTATTCCGAACGGAGTGGGAAGCAGGGCGATATATCACCTTTGTCACCTCGCTTTTGTTTTGGATGGGGGTATCGTTTGAAACCCCCCTCGTATTGTTTGTGTTGTCATTGCTCGGATTGGTTAGCCCCAAGCCACTCATCCGTAACTGGCGTTTGGCAATTGTGCTTTCAGCAGTGGCAGCCGCCCTCATCACCCCCACCGTTGACCCCGTGAATATGTTCTTGGTGATGGCTCCCTTGATGATGCTGTATATCATCAGCATTGGATTGGTCGCCATTGGCATTCGTATTTCACGCCGTTCATCATCATAAGTAGCTCAATCATGGCTCGCATTCAATGGGTTAAACCGCGCTTCATCCTCATGATAGGGGCAGGGATAGGCTTGTTAGGGGTGGGCTTGCCTATTGTGTTGTCCGCCTTGAGCATGTTGTTGTTGCTGAACCAAACCTGCCGAAGTTATTTGACAACAGATGTCATGGATGCAGATACCCCTCAGTGGGTTGAGTTCAAGGCTGGGCATCTCACACGCAACGCCGCCTTTTATCCTAGCTCATCCCGTGCTGCTGTCATCATCGCGCCCGGTCACTCCTCGCATGCCAGCCTTGATGAAGATTATGCGCGGATGTTTGTTGCGCATGGGTTGAACGTTTTGGTGATAAACTCGCGTAGGTGTGATGACGCACGTCAAACGCTAGGCTATCTGGAAGGGGCGGATGTGCAAGCCGCTTATGAATATCTGGCTGGGCGTTCAGACATTGATCCTGAGCGTGTGAGCGTGCATGGCTTTTCTGCTGCGGGGGCTGCTGCATTATTCGGCGCGGCACAAACGCCAAACTTACGCGCGGTGTCTGCTATGGGGAATTATCACGACATGACCCAAGCCTTCAGCCCAAACGCATATTGGGAATACCCAATTCATTGGGGCGTTCGATTTGGGTTTTGGATGGGAACAGGGCAGTCTATAGAACGCTTAAAGCCCATCGAGGTGATTGATGACATTACCCCCCGCCCCATTCTGTTTGTGTATGGTTCGGATGAGCCTGCACTAGAAGGGGGGAAGGCAATGGCAGAACGCGCCGAACCATACGGTGATCTGTGGATTGTGCCGAACGCTGGGCATGGGTACTATTGGTTATATTCCGTTGAGGAAGTTAGTAAACGTTTGGGTGGCTTCCATGCTAAATACTTGCTTAACGAGGACACATAGATGAGGTTTTTGAAACGGCAACGGCAACGCATGTTGGTGATTGGCTTGGATTGTGTTCCGCCCGATTTAATCTTTGATGCCTTCGCGCCGTACCTGCCCAACATAAACCGCCTGCGCGAACGTTCCATCTATGGCACGTTGACCTCTAGCATCCCGTGCATCACCATCCCAGCATGGAGCAGTATGTTATCCGGTCATGATGCCGGTCAATTGGGCATTTATGGCTTTCGTAATCGCCCTGCTTATGACTATCAACCCTTACAAGCGGTGGATGGTCGCGCGGTGCAGGTGCCCCGTGTGTGGGATGAACTGGGCAAACACGGCAAGCGCGTGGTTTTGTTGGGCATTCCCCAGACCTATCCCCCTTCTGCGGTCAATGGAGAGTTGGTAACGGATTTTTTAACCCCCTCAACTGCTGTGGCGTTCACTTATCCTGCGATCCTCAAACAAGAGATTCTGCAACGTACCCCGAACTATGGCTTTGATGTGCGTGGCTTTCGCACGGATGACAAGGCGCGGTTGCTTCAGCAGTTATATGACCTGACGGTGGTACAGTTTGATACCTTCCATCACCTCATTCAAACGCGCGACTGGGATTTCGCCATGATGGTGAACATCGGCACGGATCGCATTCATCATGGGTTCTGGCGGTATCATGATCCCACCCACCGCCTACACGAAAGCGATAGCGTCTTCACCCACGCCATCCGCGACTACTATCAGCAGGTTGACCGCGCCATCGGGAAACTTTTGGAAAGCATTGGGGAAGAGGTGACAGTGCTATTGGTTAGCGATCACGGCGCAAAACGCATGGATGGGGGGATTGCCCTCAATCAATGGTTGATCGAACAAGGTTGGCTTGTTTTGCACAATCCACCTCCGACGGGAACGCTCACCCCGTTTGATGAGTTGGCAGTGGATTGGAGCAGGACACGCGCTTGGGCGGCTGGGGGATATTACGGGCGCATATTCTTGAACGTTGCCGAACGTGAACCTCACGGGGTGGTTGCGCCAGCGGATTATGAGCGTGTTTGCGCCGAACTGTCCGACGCGCTTGGTGCTATTCCAGACGCACACGGGCAACCCATCCGCACGCAGGTATTCCGTCCCCAGTCCATCTATGCCGAGACAAAAGGTATCCCGCCTGACTTAATGGTTTATTTCGGTGATTTGCATTGGCGGGCAATTGGAAGTGTGGGACACCCTAGCCTTCATACATTGGGCAACGACACCGGACCCGATGATGCCAACCATGCACAAGAAGGAATGTTCCTGTTACATGTTCCCCATCGTAAAGGGGCGGTCTATCGCACTGCCAACATCTTGGACATTGCCCCCACAATTTTAGACTTCTTCAATGTGAAGCCGTCACGTGTGTTGCAAGGGCAACGGATACGATGAAGATTCATTGGATAGTAGGCGTTTTACTGATGGGGTTGCTCCCTTCTTGCACGCTCACCAACATAACGAACGGCGTGTCTTCCAACACCCCACGCGCTTGCCCCAACGCTGGGGGGATGCCTCCTCTAGCTTTGGCAGATGATCCTTCCACCTTCGCCCCAGCGATCAAGACCTTCTTAAGCGATGGGGGAAGTGTTGCCCTGTTGACAACAATCCTAAGCGAAAACGGGTTCATGCAACCCACGCATAACCAACACGATCTGCCCGATGGGGGAGGTGCTTGGTATCAGGACATCACGGGGGATGGCTATAAGGATGTCTTGGTTAACCTTGCTTTTGAAGCAACCGACGCATCAAATCGCCCTTATCAACAATCCATCATTTGGCTCTTCGCGTGTGACAACGGATTCTATCAGATTGCCAGCGAAATCCTGTCAGATGCCTCTTCGCGTCATGGGGTGCAAGTGGGGGCGGTGGCAGATTTGAACGGGGATGCCCGCGCAGAAATTTACTACCATCAGTACAAGTGCATCGAAGCAGGGTGCGTGGTCAAGTTGAATGTATGGATGTGGAATGGCAATCGTTTAGTCACCATGCTTGAAAATGATCTGGAATTCATGGCAGGGACGTATCGCCTAGAAGAGCATGATCTATTCGTATTCACTGCCGCATACACTCCCCCTGATGGCACTGCCCCCACCGAACGCCCCATGCGTCAGGTTTGGCAATGGTTTGGCAATCACTTGGTACTCAAGCGTGAGCAAGCGGAAGTGGTGACAACCGTTGCCGAGTCGATCCTCGATGTGACGCAAGCATGGAGCGTGGGGGCGTTTAACGAAGCGCAAAACTCATTAGCGTATGCACGCACGATGGATGAGGGCAATCCGTTCTTGGGATATGCGGCGGTGGTGATGGCATTGGCGCAGGTGGAATCTACAGACGCGCCGATGCTGTCGCTCATGACCTTGCCCGATACTACAGCATCCAGTTATTGGAAACGCTATGGGCAGGCGTTGGCTGAAAGTGCCAATCTTACGGAAGGGTGTTTAGCCATTTTGAACGCGCTTGAGGCGGAGCTACAACAAGGGACGGTGACGCTGAATGAACTGTTGGGGATTGGTCAAGATGCCTCCCTCCCCCCACTGAATGATCTGTGTCCGTTTTAGCTACATCAACCCTGTCAGCTGTAAACTGATGTCCCATAGACGGCGGTTGGCTCTAGCATCGTAGGTTTGCGCTGGGGATTGTAACTCGGCTTTGTTGCCAAAATACTTCCCGCTGACCTGTTCCAACTCTGAAGCAGTGATAACGTACAGCACGCGCTCTGCCGCCTTCTCTGGCGTATTCAGCATGGGCAAGCGTATCATCCCCTTGAGCATGCCCGGATGCACACAATTGACGGTGACACCTGTTCCCACCAAGCGACGCGATAGCTCATAGGTGAAATGAATCACCCCAATCTTGCTTTCTACAAATGCCTCAAGCCGATTGTATGGGCGATAGGCGTATTGCAAGTCTTCAAAGTTCATGGCGGTATCAAAGCGTGTCACCACGTTGACGATCTTGGAGGGGGCACTTGCCAATAATTTGCGCCCCAGCAGATTGGTCAATAGGAAGGGGGCAAGGTGGTTGATGGCAAAATTATATTCGATGCCGTCTTCGGTTTCTTCGCGCGTCATCATGGATGCGCTGACGTTGTTAATCAACACGTCTAAACGGTCAAAGTTATTGTTGAGGGCATGTGCCAGTTGGTGGATGGTGCGCTGGCTAGATAAGTCTGCAATGAAGTAGTAAACGGATTCATTGCCAGTCTTTTCAATCACCTCTCGCCAAACTCGTTCTGCGCGTTGTTGGTTACGGGCAATAAAAACAACTTGTGCGCCTGCGCTTGCAAGCTGAATAGCAAGTGCTTTCCCTAGTTCAGAAGCCCCTGCGGTAATGAGAACCGTTTTATTCAATAACGAAAAAGCCATAGTTGCCCTACCATTCTTGACTGTGCTGGTGTCCATTTTATAACGGATAGAATCCAATGACCAACCCGTATGACAACCAAATTTGTTTAAGTGTAAACAAAACAGCGTACCCTCGCAACTTGAGGATACGCCGTTTGTGCATGATTTATAGACGATTCGCCACTGGCATTACATCATGCCTTGCATGATCTCCGCTAGTTTCTCACGTGAGGGGCGCAATTGCGCTTCGCTGAGATGTGCCAAAGGCGTGGGGAGTAGGTTTTCAGTTTGTCCTAATGTGATGCGGGGTTCTTCGTAGTATAACAACCCCGTCAGGAACAACTGTTCACGTTGTGCCTTCTCCAACATCATGATCGCGCCTTCACGGCTACGTGGATCATAGTTAGCATCGGTCTTCTTCAGGCGGATGTAAGAGCCGTCGTGCATCTTGACCACGTAGCTTTCGCCTTCTTCTACACCTTCCACCACGATTTCTTCTTTGGGTTCAACATAATCGGGCGCAAGGAATTGGATTTCATGTAGGGAGATTTGATGTTCTTTCCCGTAGGCATAGCTCTTGGTGGAATCATCACGGTTATTGAAGGTGACACATGGGCTAATGATGTCTAGCACCGCTGTGCCTTCATGGTGAACCGCCGCCTTAATCAACTCTTGAACTTGCTTAGAGTCTCCACTGAAGCCACGTGCAACGAAGGTACAACCGCTCACGATTGCCTCTAGGGCAAGATCAATGGGGGGGAGTTCGTTCTTGCCGTATGCCTTTAGGACTTGTCCTTCATCTGCTGTTGCAGAGAATTGCCCTTTGGTCAAGCCATATACACCGTTGTTCTCGATGATGTAGACCATCGGAACATTACGACGCACCAAGTGCTTGAACTGACCAAAGCCGATGCTACCACTATCCCCGTCCCCGCTGACGGCAATCGCCTTGAGGTCATGGTTAGCTAACATCGCGCCCGTTGCCACAGAGGGCATCCGCCCGTGAATGGCGTTAAAACCGTGTGATCCACCCAAGAAATAGGCTGGGGTTTTAGAAGAGCAACCAATGCCACTCAACTTGATGACTTTGTATTGTTCCAAGCCCAGTTCATAGGAGGCAGAGATGATTTGATTTGAGATTGAATCATGACCGCAACCAGGGCAAAGGGTACTCTTTGCGCCCTTGTAGTCATTACGGGTTAAGCCGATTGAATTTGTTTGTGCCATTGTGATTTGCCTTTAACCAATACGTGCCAAAATTCCATCAACAACAAACTTGGGAGTCATGGGCAAAGAATCGCCCAACGCGAGGGAGTGCATGTGAGTGGTGTCTTTGTGGTATTCACTGCGGATAATCATTGCCAATTGCCCATCGAAGTTATTTTCAATGACGAAAACCGTATCGTGTTTTTCGATGAACTCATAGACAGATTTTGCCAACGGCAACGCACGCACACGCATATAATCTGTTTGAACGCCATTTGCTGCTAGGCGATCACGCGCTTCTAAGATGGCGGGGTCATTGGAGCCGAAGGAGATAATCCCTACGGACGCGCCTTCACCTGTCACAATAGGTTGGGGTAGGTAATCGCGTGCGCCCTCAAACTTACGGTGCAGGCGTTCCATGTTCTTCACCCACTCCTCACCCTTTTCGGTGTAGGTTGCCATTTCGGTATGACCTGTCCCGCGTGTGAAGTAACCTGCCATCGGGTGGTTGGTGCCGGGGATGGTACGATAGGGGATGGCATCTCCGTCTACATCTTTGTAGCGTCCCCATAGTTGCCCATACTTCTCTTGGAACGCGCTCAAGTCTTCTGCATTGAGCATCTTCCCGCGGTTGATGGGTTCTTCAGGGTATTCAAACGGATCGGTCATCCAGTTGTTCATCCCCAAGTCCAGATCGCTGGCAACGAATACAGGGGTTTGAAGGTGTTCGGCAATGTCAAAACCGCGCCAACCGAACTCAAAACATTCTGCGACGTTACCCGGCAACAAGCAGATTTGACGGCTGTCCCCGTGACCGAGATAGTAGATGAAGATGATGTCCCCTTGTGATACACGAGTGGGCAAGCCGGTGGAAGGACCCATACGGGTGACATCCCAGATCACACAGGGAATCTCAGCGAATTGTGCCAAGCCGGTGAACTCTGCCATGAGGCTGATGCCGGGTCCGCTGGTTGCCGTGAGCGAGCGTGCGCCTGCCCAGCCTGCCCCGATGATCGTACCGATAGCGGCGATTTCATCTTCGGTTTGTACAATGGCAAGGGTGCTTTGCTTGGTTTCTGGATCAATGCGCAAGTTGCGATAGCCCATGATGGCATCAACAAGGCTGGTTGAAGGGGTGATAGGATACCACGCCACCACGCTCACGCCACCGAAGATTGCTCCCAACGCTGCGGCAGTATTGCCGTCAATCAGAATCTTGCCTTCGGTTTCGTTCATGGGTTCAAAGCGGTAAGGGTCTTGCTTGGTCAAGTTTTCTGCTGACCAGTTGTAAGCCTTTTCCACCATCGGGAAGTTTAGGTCTGCCAACTTGGCACGCCCACCGAAGTTATCCAGCAGGGCTTGATAGACGGTTTGAAGCGGAATGCCGAACAGTTGTGCCACTGCACCAACGTAGATCATGTTGGCGATACGGTCGCGGAAGTCAGCATCTAAGCCAGCATCCTTGACGAGATCACGCACGGGGACTTCATAATATATGATGTCTTCGCGGCTATGTGTCCACTTCCACTCTTGAGGCAAAATCACCACGCCACCGCTGGGAGCATTCTTGATGTCTTCGGCGGCAGTATCTTGGTTCATCGCAATGATGATTTCCGTAGTGGCACGACGGGCAACATAGCCGGCTTTGCTCACGCGAATGGTGTACCACGTTGGTAAGCCTTTGATGTTGCTTGGGAAAAGGTTTTTACCGTTGACGGGAATACCCATTTTGAAGAGAGAACGAATGAGGACGGAGTTTGAAGTTTGGCTACCAGAACCATTCTTAGTAGCAACGGTGAAGGCAAAGTCATTGATGACCTCACCCGTAATTCCGGCTTGTTCAGCAACTGGCATATTGAGTTCAGACATAATTGAGGCGCGTTTGCGCGTGGCTCCTTTCTAAAAAGCCGATGACATGACAGGCTATCAACCTATTATAACGAAATCCTATGAGCTTTAATCCATTAACTTATTGAATCAGGTAAATCAGTTGGGTTGATTCGTAAGAGTTGGGCGTGTTCGGTGTAGGTTGCTTGCGCCTTCACAAAGTTTCCATCTTCAATCTCTTTGATGATCTGCTCGTGATAGTCCCACACTTTTTGATGATAGACGAAACTGGCATAGCGACGCGGTTCAATCGCTTCGTATGCCTCCCAATAGACATTCAAGATACCGTTGATGAATGGATTATTGATCTTACTGAACAACATCCGATGAAACTGACCATGTTCACGATGCGGGATTTGCACCCAACGTTCATCTTGTAGCTTTTGTCGTGCAGATTGAATGATGGTATGGAGTGCCATGAAGTCTTGACTAGAGAGCGATTCACACATAGCAAGCCAGCAACCTGTTTCTAGTTGCACCCGCAAATCTGTGAAGTATTCAAAATATAACTCTGGCTCTTGCGCCAATGCAAAGAAGATGCTCAAGCGAATAGCGGAGCCAAACTCATATTCATTGAATCGCATCCCCGTCTTAGACTTGACATCAATGAACCCTAATGCACGCGCCACCTCAAGCTGTTCTCGTATTTTGCTGGGACTAATTCCCAAGTGTTCAGATTCTGCCAGTTGGGAAATCGTCGGGATACGGTCGCCCGCTTTGTATTGACTTTGGATGAGGTAGTTGAGTAGGTCAGAGCGAAGATCAAGTGTTGACACGGTTATTCATCAGATGAATCAGATTGATTTCATGAAACATAGGATAGCATAACTGAACTGGCTTGTAAATATTAGACAGATGAAAAGAGGGTGAAAAATTCACCCTCTCATACAAGATTAGGGATTGTGTTTGAGCGGAAGCAACGTGGTTTCTAACAAGGTGAGAATGGTTTCAAGGTCATGGTCATGCGCAACGAAATCTAACTCATCCATGTTGATGGTTAAGATGGGGCAAACCGTCCAACGTCCAATCCAGTCCTCATACAGGTGATTGAGTTGGGCGATGTAGTTAGGATCAATGTTGCGCTCAAACACTCGCCCTCGTTTGGTGATGTGCTCCATGAGCGTTTCCGTGCTGGCGCGTAAATACACCATCAAATTGGGCGGGGGCAAAAACGCGCTAACGGCATGATACAAGTTTTGATAGGCTTCATAATCGCGTTGGCTCATTTTGCCTTGCAAGTATAAATTGCGGGCGAAGATCTCTGCATCTTCATATACGGTACGATCTTGAATGACATCCCCGTGATGTTCCAATAACTGGCGGTGATGCTCTAATCGCTTCCCCAAAAAGAACACTTGAGAATGAAAACTCCAGCGTTCCATATCATGATAGAAATCCTCAAGGTAAGGGTTCTCTGCATTTGCTTCATAGAAGGGTTTCCATCCAAAGCGTTCAGCAAATAAACCTGTAAGCGAGCTTTTGCCCGCGCCGATATTACCGGCAATGCCGATGAAGCAATTTGAACTAGCAGAGTTGAAACGCCCCTGCGTAAAAAGTGATGAGAAAGTCATGTATTTTTTGGCTATCCGAGTTGTTTTGAATTCCACCTGACCCCAGTATAGCATTGATTACGCCACAAGATTGTACGGGGGGGTTGGATTCTGGTTAAAAAATAGAAGGTGGTTTAGGGTTTATTCATACGCTTGGCGAGCTTTGGTGGCAAGCTGATCCACTAGATTGTTCAGCTCATCATCGGCATGACCGCGTACCCAGTGCCAGCGTACTTGATGCTGTTGGACAAGCGCGTCTAGGCGTATCCACAACTCTTGATTCTTGACGGGGGTTTTGCTGGCGGTTTTCCAGTTGTTCTGCTTCCAAGTTTTAATCCAAGAGGTGATGCCGTTTTTGAGGTATTGGCTATCTGTGTATAACTCCACTTGGCACGGGCGCGTTAAGGATTCAAGGGCGGTGATTGCGCCGATGAGTTCCATTTGATTGTTGGTGGTATGGGGTGCACCCCCGCTTAGTTCTTTACGATGGTCGCCATACATAAGCACCGCCGCCCATCCCCCTGCACCAGGGTTCGGTTTGCATCCACCATCGGTATAAATCTTGACAACAGGAGTTGAGGTCATGGTTGTGGGGTCTTATCCATTTTATGCTGATTCATGTGTAAATCATCCAAGCGCAATGGAGTCATCACGCTTGGATGTGGGAAAATCAAAATCGGCAGAATTACATCAAGTGACGCAGAACCGTTTGGAGAATGCCACCATTGCGATAGTAATCTACTTCGACCAGACTGTCTAGTCGTACTGTCGCTTCAAATGAAGTAATTGTGCCATTTTCTGCCGTAGCCGTTACGGTGACAGTTTGCCCTGGTTTAACATCGTTGCTCAAGCCCAGAATATCGAAGGTTTCATGTCCCGTGATATTGAGTTCTTCCCAACCTTGTCCGCTTTGGAACTGCAACGGCAACACGCCCATCATCACCAAATTGCTACGATGGATGCGCTCATAGCTCTTGGCGATGACCGCCTTCACGCCGAGCAATTGTGTACCTTTTGCTGCCCAGTCACGGCTAGAACCCATGCCATAGTCCGCGCCAGCTAAGATCACGGTCTTGATCTCTTCAGCCTGATAGCGCATCCCTGCTTCATAGATGGACATCACTTCGCCAGAAGGCAAGTATAGGGTGATGCCCCCTTCGCTTCCTGCTACCAATAGGTTACGTAAGCGGATGTTGGCAAACGTCCCGCGCATCATCACTTCGTGATTGCCACGACGGGAGCCATAGGTGTTGAAGTCCTCACGCTTAACGCCACGTTCCATCAGATACTGCGCAGCGGGGCTATCTTTGGAGATGTTGCCAGCAGGGGAGATGTGGTCAGTGGTGATGGAATCCTTGAACATTGCCAACGCGCGGGCGGATTGGATCGGCTCAATGTTGGGAACATCCTTGCTCAAAGCCATGAAGAAGGGGGGTTCCTTGATGTAGGTGCTGGCTGGCTTCCATTCAAACACCGGGCTGTCAGGGCTGGGGATGGCGTTCCATGCGTGATTGCCCGTGTAGACATTCCCATATTGCGAGCGGTACATCTCTGGAGAGAGCGTGTTTTGAATGACCGTCATGACTTCTTCTTGGGTGGGCCAAATGTCGCTCAAGTAAACGTCGTTGCCATCGGTGTCTTGCCCGATGGGGTCGGTGGTGAGGTTGATGTCTACCGTGCCGGCAAGGGCATAAGCAACCACCAATGGGGGAGAAGCAAGGAAGTTAGCCTTCACTTGGGGACTGATGCGCCCTTCAAAGTTACGGTTGCCACTCAAGACCGCCGTCACCACCAAATCGCCTTCAGCCACCGCGTCAATCACGGGTTCAGGGAGGGGTCCACTGTTGCCGATGCAGGTTGTACAACCGTAGCCAACGGTTTGGAATCCGAGTGCGTCTAAAGCAGGGGTGAGACCCGCTTCATTCAAGTATGCTGTCACTACAGTGGAGCCCGGTGCAAGGCTGGTCTTGACGTATGACTTGCTCTTGAGACCTTTTGCCACTGCCTTCTGTGCCAACAAACCTGCCCCAATCATAACGGAGGGGTTGCTAGTATTGGTGCAACTGGTGATAGAAGCGATCACAACTGCGCCGTGTTGGATTTCTGGCGTGACATCCTCTGCCATCTTGACGGTTGCACTAGAAGCTAACGCTGTCTCGCTCAACGCGAAGCCACCTGTGCGAGCGGTGACGGGCGCGGTGAGGCTTTCTTTGAAGTTGCTTTGTACATCCTTGAGGACGATACGGTCTTGGGGGCGTTTGGGTCCTGCCATGCTTGGCTCAACCGTGCTGAGGTCTAGCTCAAGCGTGTCGCTGAACTCTGGATCGGGGGTGTCGTCCGTGCGGAACAAGCCTTGTTCTTTGGCATACTCGGCGACCATGTGAGCGAGGGATTCATCGCGCCCGGTGCGGATCAGGTATTGGCAGGTTTCATCATCAATGGGGAAGAAGCCCATCGTTGCGCCATATTCAGGAGCCATGTTGGCGATGGTGGCGCGGTCAGGCAAGGACATACTGCTTAAGCCTGCGCCATAGAATTCGACAAACTTATCGACCACGCCTTTAGCGCGGAGCATTTGCGTAACCACCAAAACCAAATCTGTCGCGGTTGCGCCTTCGGGTAATGCACCCGTCAGTTTGAACCCGATTACTTCTGGCATCACCATGTAGATGGGCTGGTCAAGCATTGCCGCTTCGGCTTCGATGCCACCCACACCCCAACCCAGAATGCCCAAGCCATTAATCATGGTGGTGTGGCTGTCTGTTCCTACCACGCTATCCGGCAAGGCAACCATGCCACCCAGCGGGTCAGCATAGACTTGTACCACATTTGCCAAGAATTCTAGGTTCACTTGGTGGACAATGCCTGTGGCAGGGGGAACGACTTTGAAGTTTTGGAATGCCTTCTGTCCCCAGTGCAAAAATTCGTAGCGTTCATAGTTGCGTTCAAATTCAAATTGAGAGTTGACTGCTAACGCATCTGCGCTACCAAAACGATCCACTTGTACCGAGTGGTCAATCACCAAGTCAACGGGGCAAACAGGATTGATCTTTTGCGGATCGCCACCGCTGCGTTCCATCGCATTCCGCAATGCTGCCAAGTCCACTACGGAAGGAACGCCGGTGAAGTCTTGCAAAATTACACGCGCGGGCTTGAACGGAATGGTGCTGTTGGGCGCGTTTTTGCTCCAGTTTGCCAGTGCCAAAACCGCATCTTCGGTCACTTGGTAGTTATCAAGGTTGCGTAGCGCGTTTTCTAGGAGGATTTTGATGCTAAACGGGAGTCGGCTAATGTTGCCGATGCCTTTTTCTTCGAGTGCTTTCAAGCGATAAATGGACACTTCCCCTTGTGGGGTCATGAACGTACCGCGCACTCCGAACGAATCAACACGTTGGCTCATGCTAGGAAATCCTTTGTGGGTTAAAATGATACTTAACCTGTATTGTACTCGATGTGTACCTAGTGTGTTATGCCATCCCTCACCGCGATAAATAATCCGTATGGTATAGATAGCATAAGGTTATGCGTGTCGCAATTGATCTATGAACACGATTGCCAATTGTGGATCATCCTTGCTAAACTATCAGGCTACAAAAACCAAAAGATTTATGAAAGGAAAAACTCTTATGGGCAGAACCAAACAACGCGCACAACAACGCAAAAAAGAAAAGCAACAACGCCGTAATCGCTACATCCTCATTGGTGTGGTGGGGTTAGCGGTGTTGGTTGCCATCGCGGTCATTCTACAGAATCGCCCGATTCAAGTAGAAATTCCAGAAGACTTATTGACCCGTTACGACAATATCCCCCAATCCGTCAGTGATCGCGGTTTCCCCGTTTTGGGGAATGAGGATGCTGTAGCGAAAGTGGTGGAATATTCCAGTTTCGATTGCTCCCATTGCCGCGAGTTTCATGAGGATGTCACTACACCATTGGTAGAACGCTTGGCAACCGATAATGTATCCTTCACCTATGTGCCAGTGTATGGCACGGGGGGTATCCCCAATGGGGAACTGGCAGCGCGTTCGGCAATTTGCGCTGGGGAACAAGGCTCGTTCTGGGAATATCATGACCTCTTGTTCTCATGGCAAGGGGAGTACGTGGCAACTGCTTTCACCCCGTCGCGGTTGCGCAGTGGCATAGAAGCATTGGGGCTAGATGTAGATGCCTATAACGCCTGCCTCAATAGTGATGCCACCGATGAAGTGCTAGATAACGCTCGCACCGCTTTTGGGCAAGTCCCCACTGGTACTGCAGGGGGCGTGGGTACACCCAGCGTCACCGTGAACGGCGCACGCATTGGCGCAACCTTGAGCGCGGTCAATGAGGCAATCGACCAAGCATTGAGTGTCCAATAGGAAGATGCTAAGGTGGGGGAAGGAAAGTTCTCCCCCCACCTTAGTTCCCTACTTACAGAGCATTGCGCCCAAATTTTGCCCACCGAGTAAGTGCATGTGTAGGTGGAAAACCTCTTGATGGGCATCTGCCCCATTATTGATGAGCAGACGGTAGCCACTTTCGGCGATGCCTTCTTGTTCAGCAACGATCCGCGCCACATGGAGCATACGCCCTAAAATAGCTTCATCTTCCGCTGTGACTTCTTGAATGTTACGAATTTCTTTGATGGGAACAATCAAGATATGTACCTGTGCTTGCGGGTTGATGTCACGGAAGGCAACCACAAGATCATCGCGGTAGACGAAATTGCCGGGGATCTCGCCATTGATAATTCTGGTGAAAATAGTGGGCATGTTCTTTGTTCCTTTGCTTGAGCTAGTCTCTAGCAGTTTAGCCCATCACCATGCCACCATCAACCGATAGCACGCAGCCGGTGATATAGCTTGCCTGCTCGCTCGCCAAAAAGGTAACAGCATGGGCAACCTCGCTGGCACTTCCCCAGCGTCCCATAGGGATTTGTGCTGTCACGGTTTGTACCAGTTCCTCGCTTAGTTCTTTGGTCATGTCGGTTTCGATGAAGCCGGGTGCAACCGCATTCACGGTTACGTTGCGTGTTGCCACTTCTCGCGCAAGGGCTTTCGTCAAGCCAATCAAGCCGGCTTTGCTGGCGGAGTAGTTGGTTTGTCCGGCTTGCCCCGCAATACCGCTCACGCTGGTGATATTGATGATCCGCCCCCAACGCGCCCGCATCATCACCCGTGATGCCGCCTTAGACATGATCCACGCGCTCCGTAGGTTGGTATCGAGTACCTCGTCAAAGTCTTCTAGTTTCATCCGTGCGATCAAATTATCACGGGTGATGCCGGCGTTATTCACCAAAATATCCAGCTTGCCCAGTTCTTCTTTAGCAAAGTCAATTAGCTTTTCCGCTTCGTCGGGGATTGCTACGTTTGCTTGACGTATAACCGCCTTGCCCCCGTTTGCCTCAATGGCTTGGGCGGCTTCTTCAGCGGCGGTGGCGTTGCTGTTGTAGTTGATGATGATGGTTGCGCCGTGTTGCGCTAGTGATTCTGCGATTGCTCGCCCAATTCCGCGGCTTCCGCCGGTGACAATGGCGATCCGTCCACTCAAATCTGACATGATGTTTGATCCCTTCTGCTAAGTAATGTGTATGTTGGCATGTTGACTATTGCCCCCCAATCCAACCCAAGAGGGTGAATTGCCCACGCAAGTCTCCGGTCAGGTTGCGTGCGCCAGAGCCATTTTCATTGGCGATGTAAATATCAGATCGCCCATCAAATTGGTTGAGGGAAACCCCCATGAAAGCGATGGACAACCCATTGGGCGCAAATAATGGGTTACACATGCTAGGGGTGGGATTGCTCCGCGTGATGAATTGTAAGGTTGCGTCCACCACTGTGACACCATAGGGGCACTGCCCATTCGTTCCACCGATTGCGAGGCGGTTGCTGTTGAGTGACCATGAGAAGGTACTACCAAAACGTGGGTAGTTGAACTCGTTAGTGGTGTTCAAGACCGTTCCGCTGCCATCTGCTAAAACAATCGAAGTGGTGTTGCCAGCAGCCTGATATACAAGCAACTTGCCATCAGGCGACCACCGCTCATTTAAGAGATACGGTTGGTCAGCTGTCCCGTTAATCTCGCTGATCTGATCCGTCGCCAAATCCACCAAGACGAGCGTGCGACTAGGATCACCGAAAGCCGGTTGCCCCTGTGAAAAACTCAAGCGGTCATTTGTCACCCAGACGGGAGGCTCGGTTAACCAATAGGTGGTGTCGATTGCCTCAACGGTTGCCTCGCTAAAGTCATACAGGTATAGATGTCCACCATCGGGAGGGAGGGTGTCCGTGCGATCACAGGTGTTCGGTTGGTTGGGAAACCATGACGGACAAACCGCCCGATCAGAAACAAACGCTAGGCGCGTTCCGTCGGGTGAAAATTGCGGAAACCGATTGAATGATCCATCACTGGTGATGTTTTGTGGTGGAGAACCATCACGATCAAACAAGAAAATATCGGTGGCGTAACCGTTGCTAAGCGTGAGGACGAAGCGTTGTCCATCGGGCGACCATGTGGGCAAGCTGAAAATCCCACGCTGTACAAGGTTGTCTAATTCTAAGATGCGTGCCCGAACCCCCGTGAGCAAGTCCAACAGATATAAACCCATCGGTTCACTCTCGCCAGCTTCAATGAAATACACTACAGCATCCCCTGTAGGAGAGACGTATAAGTGATTTGTGCTGGATTCCGGAAGGGTCAAAATCTCTAAGCGTGATGTGCGGTCAAGCGTAGGGTCTAAGTAGTACAGCGTTTGCACCCCTGTTCCCGGCTGTGGGGTGAGTGCTGCCGCCCCTACATCATTGCGATCATTCAGGTTTAAGTAGGCAATATATGGCACGCTTAACCCGCCTAGAATTTCTGTTGGTGCTTCCACAAATTCCCAATTGTCCATCGTGTAGTTGGCGACGG
>JBMOEO010000030.1:0-36433 GCA_049318945.1 Phototrophicaceae bacterium
CAATCACAATTCGTAACCCTTGTCGATCAGACTCATCGCGTAAATCCGCTATCCCATCTAGCTTCTCCTCACGCACTAGATTAGCGATTCGTTCAATTAAGCTAGACTTATTCACTTGATAGGGGAGTTCGGTGACAATGATTTGAGATTTGCCACGCCCAATCTCCTCAATATAAACCTTTGCACGAACGGTAACTTTACCGCGACCAGTTGCATAAGAAGTAATCAAGGTATCTTGGTCATTTTTAAGCCCGTCGATGTGACGATATACCAAACCACCAGTAGGGAAGTCTGGTCCCTTCACGAACTTCATGAGTTGTTCGATGGTGACATTCTCCGTCTCTTCCCATTTATCCAAGATGTAATTCAATGCTTGGCATAGTTCAATCAGGTTATGTGGTGGAATGCTTGTAGACATCCCCACTGCAATTCCAGAAGACCCATTCAACAACAAATTAGGAATGTTAGAGGGCAATACATTCGGCTCTTGCAGGCTTCCATCAAAGTTATCAGAAAAGTTAACGGTCTCTTTATCTATATCAACTAAAAGCAATTCACCGATGGATGCCATCCGCGCTTCGGTGTAACGCATGGCGGCGGCACTATCCCCATCAATGCTACCAAAATTCCCTTGACCATCTACCAAAGGGCAACGCATAGAGAAGTCTTGGGCAAGCCGTACCATTGCCTCATATACAGCGGCATCTCCATGGGGGTGATATTTCCCTAAAACCTCCCCAACGATACGGGCACTTTTACGATGGGGTGTATCGGCACGCAACCCCATATCATACATAGCGTACAAAATTCGCCGATGAACTGGCTTCAGACCATCGCGTGCATCTGGCAAAGCACGCGATACAATCACACTCATGGCGTAGTCTAGGTAGGCTTCGCGCATTTCCTGTTCAATGTTGATCTTCTGAACCGACCCAATATTCATCATCGAAAATCCTCTTATTTGTGGTAGTGTGAATCGTAGTTTGGCATGGGTTTGGCATTATAGCACGCTTGTTCGTAATTTGTGCAAGAGTTCAATCCCATTAAATTTGCCAATTTATCCTAACATAGGAGCAATTATGCTGTATTGGAAAGATGGTTTGATGGGTAAATTCATCACGATTATGCTTTTGATCGGATTCGGTTTGACGGCATGTGCCCAACCCACTCCGATTGTAATCTATGTCACCGCTACATTTGTCCCACAAACCGCAACAAATACCTCAAGTCCCACTTTAACAGAGACTGTTACACCTTCTCACACCCCAAGCCCTATCCCCTCTACCACATCAACCCCTACCCCCACCCTCACACCAACAGCTACCCCATTGGCAAGCGCAACCCATACCCCTACATTGACTTTAGTCCCTACGCCAATGGGTACTGAAATCCCAGGAATGGCAACCGATAAATTAGGAGTGCAATCGGTCGTCTTTGTTGAACAGCACGAATGGAACGAAATCTTGGATCGTGTGGATACTGATCTACAATTCCAATGGCTGAAGATACAGGTGGCGTGGGATAGCTTGCAACCCAACAGCACCGATGAAATTACAGAATCATTCAGGCGTTTAGAAATCTACATTGAGCAAGCGCGACAAATGCGACAGATTCGAGTGCTATTGAGCATCGCTAAAGCACCGGACTGGTCACGTTCTAATCTAACAGAGGATGGTCCTCCTGATGATCCTCAACAACTTGCTCGCTTTTTGAACCTGATTTTAGAGGAATTTGGGCAGGCGATAGATGCCATCGAAATCTGGAATGAACCGAATCTATTGCGTGAGTGGCAGGGACAGTCGATCTCTGGTGCATCCTACATGCGCTATTTTGATGTTGCTTACCAGACCATCCGCGCTCACTCTCCTCATATCTTGGTGATTACAGCGGGGCTTGCTCCCACTGGGGATAGTGCTTATTCAGTTGACGACCATCGTTTCTTGCGAGAGATGTATCAAAGCGGATTAGGAAACTATGAGCACATTGGTATTGGGGTTCATCCTTACGGATGGGGTAATCCGCCTGACGCAAGATGTTGTAATTTGGATGGTGAGCGAGGATGGGACGATAACACACATTTCTTCTTCATCGAAACGCTTGAAACCTATCGAAACATCATGATCGAAAATGGGGATCAAAATCATCAATTGTGGCTAACGGAAATGGGATGGGCAACTTGGGATCGGTTATCAGGTGAGCCACCCCAAGCATGGATGGGTTATAACGATGTTTATGACCAAGGACACTATACCATTCGTGCTATCGAGATTGCTAATTCATTAGAGTATGTTGGGGGAATATTCTTGTGGAATCTAAACTTTGGCTTGCCCGTCTTGTTAGAGAACCGTGATGAGCGAGTTGCTTACAGCATGACTATTGCTGGCGCGTCTCCAGTCGAACGCCCTGTATATTGGATGTTATATGATGCCGTTCGCCCATTAGAGCGGTTAAATCACTATGAGGGTAGACCATAACCTAAATGAAAAGAGGATGGCATTTGTACCATCCTCTTTGACTTATATTGCTGAATGACTGAAGATAGCTTAGTCTCCTGAAGCCATCAGGTTATCTTCATCATCATCTGGCATGACATAATCTAACGCGCCCATTGCTTCAAGACTGGTGTTGGGGGCAACTAATTCACGGTCTTGGTAAGTATGGAAACCAGTACCGGCGGGAATGAGTTTACCGATAATGACATTTTCCTTTAGCCCAAACAGTTTATCTTCTTTGCCTTCAATCGCCGCACCCGCTAACACGCGAATGGTATGCTGGAAGCTAGAAGCTGATAAGAAGCTATCGGTATTCAATGCCGCTTTAGTCACCCCTAGCAAGATGGGTGCGCCTGCTGCTGGCTCTCCACCATCGTCCATAGTCTGGGTGTTGATATGAAGCAGTTGTAGCTTATCAATCAATTCTCCCGGCAACAACTTCGTGCTACCACTACGGGTGATTTGCACCTTAGAGAGCATCTTGCGGATCATGATTTCAAAGTGTTTGTCTGCAATGTTTACACCTTGGCTACGGTATACCTTTTGTACCTCAGTTAACAAGTACAGTTGAGTCGCTTCTTCACCCAAGATACGCAAGATACGATGAGGATTCTTTGACCCTTCAGTCAATTGTTGACCCGGAGTAATGACTATTCCATCAACGATGCCAGGGAGCAAGCGTGAGTTAGAAGGCAACTCGTATTCCATTTCGTTACGCTTTTCGTAGCGGATGTAGACGGTATACCCATTCTGATTATTGAACTCGATATAGGTACGCCCCCCCATACGCGCAAGCGTGATCTCTGAACCGTCGGGAGATTCGGCAAGCGTTTCATTTTCTTTAACGTCAACATCATCCTCAACGACTAAATTCCAATCACCAGGGATAACGTATTCATCATTGAAGACTTCGCTCTCGGTGACAGTGGCAATGCGAATCCCATCACGTTTGGTAAAGCGGACGACACCACCAATATCCGAAATGATGGATTCACCCTTGGGCTTCTTGCGTCCTTCAAACAATTCTTCCACACGTGGCAACCCACTGGTGATGTCTCCACTTGCGTTTGCCGTTCCGCCTGTATGGAAGGTACGTAGGGTGAGTTGTGTACCCGGCTCGCCAATGGATTGTGCGGCGATGATTCCTACTGCTGTACCGATTGTCACCATTTCGCCACGTCCCAAATCACGCCCATAGCACAACGCACAGATACCATGAATCAAAGCGCAGGTCATGGGGCTACGAACGGGAACTTCAGTGATTGCTTTATTCTTTTCAAGCGCGTCAGCAATGTCTTCAACAATCAACTCATTGCGTCGAATGATGAGTTCGCCCGTTTCTGGATCAATGATGTCGCGTGCGGCACACCGACCAATAATGCGTTCACTTAAATCTTGCCCAGCAATGTCTTGATCGCGGCGGATGAGTTGAGCATTTTGCGTTCCACAATCGGTACGATTGATGATGCAATCTTGCGCCACATCCACTAAACGACGGGTTAAGTAACCAGCGTCAGCGGTACGAAGGGCAGTATCCGCCAAACCTTTACGGGCACCATGCGTTGAGATGAAGTATTCTAGGGCGGTTAAGCCTTCACGGAAATGGCTACGAATAGGCAAATCAATGATGCGTCCAGATGGATCTGCCATCAAACCACGCATGCCTGCTAGTTGGGTGATTGGACCGAAACCACCTTTGGTTGAACCGGACAATGCCATTACCGCCACCGGTCCGTAGGGATCCATGGTGGAGCGGATCAACTCTTGGAGGGTATCTTTGGCGTTTGTCCACTGGTCTACTGTGATCTGATAACGTTCATCTTCGGTGAGCAAACCACGACGGAAATCTTTTTCTGCCCGTTCAACCGCTTTTTCCGTGCGTTGTAGAATGGCACTACGCTCTTCAGGAATGGTTAAATCAGAGATGGCAATGGTTGTGCCAGAAATCGTTGCATAGTGGAAACCATAATTCTTGATGGCATCCACAACATCAGTTGTGCGATCCGCCCCGATCTTGGTATAGCAATCGCCCACTAAGTTGGTTAACCCTTTTTTGCCCAGCGTTTCTTGTACAAAGCGCATTTCATCGGGCAGGATGCGGTTGAAGATAGCACGCCCAATAGTGGTTGGCTCAGGTTGATCTTGTGGTGGGTTTTCATCATAGTAATTTCCTAAGAGAATGGGGGTGTGTAACCCAACAATTCCCAAGCCGTACAAATATTCAACCTCATCCATATCGGTGACAAGGCGACGTTCGTATAAGTTGGCTAGGGTGAGTTGTTCAGTGAGTCCCTTTTTCTTGAGGAGTTTGCGTATTTCAACAGCGTTTGCTAAAGTCGCGTCTACTTCACCATTGATGACTGCATTCAAGGTACGATCAATCGCGCTTTCAACTACTTTCTGTCGCCCGTTTTCATCCTCTACAATGATGTCTTCAAAATAAACCACATTGGCGATTTCATAGTTCATGCTGTAGTAGTAGCCATTGGTATACATGGCAACCCCAATCTTCTTGGTGGGGTCTTTTAGGGCATGAATGGTACGGAAATCGTCAGCGCGTTCTGGGCGAGTGATAATTTCTACGCTGGGATCCATCGTCAAATAGTAGCATCCCAAGCACATATCCTTAGAAGGACCAACAATCGGCTTGCCGTCCGAAGGCTTCAAAAGGTTGCGTGTACTGAGCATCAGTTCACGGGCTTCTGCTACTGCCTTATCACTTAGCGGAACATGCACCGCCATTTGATCGCCATCGAAGTCCGCATTGAATGCCGAACAAACCAATGGGTGAATTTGGATTGCCTTGCCTTCTACCAAGATAGGCTCAAATGCTTGAATGCCTAAGCGGTGGAGTGTAGGAGCGCGGTTTAGCAAGACGGGACGTTCTTTAATAACTTCCTCAAGAACCTCCCACACTTCAGGCTTTTCACGCTCGATGATGCGTTTAGCACCCTTCACGTTGCTGGCGTAAGCATGGCGCACCAAACGGCTAATCACAAACGGGCGATATAGCTCTAGTGCCATCGTCTTGGGCAAACCACATTGATACAGTTTCAACTTTGGACCGATAACGATTACCGAACGTCCAGAGTAATCTACACGCTTACCGAGCAAGTTACGACGGAAACGCCCCTTCTTACCCTTGAGCATATCACTTAGGGATTTCAACTCGCGTCGTCCGCGTCGGCTCAGTGCTTTACCACGTTGACTGTTATCAATCAGACTATCAACTGCTTCTTGTAGCATGCGCTTTTCATTGCGGACGATTACATCTGGCGCGGCTAAATCAAGCAAATGCTTGAGGCGGTTATTACGGTTGATGACACGGCGATAAAGATCATTGAGATCGCTGGTTGCAAAGCGTCCACCATCAAGCTGAACCATTGGGCGCAAGTCAGGGGGAATCACCGGTAGAACGGTCATAATCATCCACTCTGGACGATTATTACTTTTACGGAGTGCTTCAACGACGGAAAGACGCTTGGTTGCTTTTTTCTTGCGTTGCTTAGAACGGGTGGTACGAACCTCCACCCATAGCTCTTCGGCTAGGCTATCGAGGTCAAGCGTGCTTAGGATTTGATGGAATGCTTCTGCACCCATGTTCGCCTCAAACACATTGCCAAAACGATTCTTCATTTCGCGGTATTGTGTTTCAGATAAGAACTGACCACGATGAATCTTTTCGAGTTCATCACGGGTGCGACGGGCAGTTTCACGGATGAGTTGGATGCGGTTTTGCAAATCAGAAACATGCTCATCTAGCCCAACGCTCATATCGCCACGGAAGTTCTCATAATCCAACTTCAACTGGGCAATCGCTTGCTGACGCTCTTCTTCAACATCACTTTGCAATTCATTGAGTAGGGCGTTCACCAATTCTTGCACCATGGAAAGATGCCCAATGGAGATGGTTTCACCTGCTTCTATGATGATCTCGTCATAATCACCGAAAACAATATCATCATCCGCTTGTTGCCCAATTAACTTCTCGATGCGTTGTTGCAAAGACTGAGCTTCTTGCATGATGTCATCACTGCGTTTAGCCAGTTCGTTCTTATATTCGGCATCAATAACAGAAATTCGATCATCAATCCGACCGAAGACCGCCTCACGCTCTTCTTGAACGATCATACGACGACCTTCTATTTCGTTGGTAATCGCATGTTCTTTCTCAAGCAGTTCACGGTCAATACGCTTGCTCGCTTTTTGGCGTGCTTCGTCGTCTACATTGGTGACAACGTATTGGGCGAAATACAATACACGGTCTAAGTTGCGTCGGCTGACATCTAACAACAAGCCGAGATAGCTAGGTACACGGCGCGTGTACCAGACGTGGGCAACGGGCGCGGCAAGTTCAATATGACCCATGCGCTCACGGCGAACAGAAGCACGAGTCACTTCTACACCGCATTTGTCACAGATAATACCCTTGTAGCGGATATTCTTGTATTTACCACAATAGCATTGGTAATCTTTCGTTGGACCGAAAATTGCCTCACAGAATAGACCATCTTTTTCTGGACGTAGGCGACGGTAATTAATTGTTTCTGGTTTGGTTACTTCGCCATATGACCAGCCACGAACGTCGTCTGGTGATGCTAGGCTAATTCGCAGTGCGGTGAAATCTTTAGCCTCCAAGACATTTCCTCCTGGTATGGTGGGTTGTTGGTTGAGTGTCAGTAGTCCTAATTTGATTTAGGACAGAAATATGGACTTGCTACGGATATAAAAACGTTACCCATACGGTAAGTCAAGATCACCGAAAATGAGCGTAACGATAACCATACTATAGAATAGCAAATAAAACAAGACCGACCAACCTACTAAAAATAAGTTGGGGTGAAAGTGCGAGGATAAACTACTCCTAAAGATACCACATAAACAGGCAAAATACCAACCCTTCTCCATGAATGTGGGACGGAGACATGATTAAGTTTTGTTTAGCCTTTCCAACTGGGCGCGTAGATAAGACTCCATGAATCCATTTAGGTTGCCATCCAATACCGATGCGGTATTGCCAACCTCATAGTTGGTACGATGATCTTTGACCATTTGATAGGGATGCAACACATAAGAACGGATTTGATTTCCCCATCCTGCGTCCACATTTTCCCCCTTTAACTCTGCAAGCGTCGCTTCCTGTTTGTGGCGTTCAATCTCAAACAACCGCGCTTTCAAAATCTGTAGCGCACGTTCTCGGTTTTGTGCTTGGCTACGCTGATTTTGGCACTGAACCACAATTCCAGTTGGTATGTGTGTTAACCGTACTGCCGTATCATTCTTCTGTAAATGTTGCCCACCCGCCCCACCAGAGCGATAAGTATCTACTCGTATGTCATTGGGGTTGATTTCAATCTCGATGTCGTCTTTGATGTCGGGCCACAACTCAACCTTAGCAAAAGAGGTGTGTCGCCTTGCCGAAGAATCAAAGGGGCTTTGCCGTACCAAGCGATGAACCCCTTGCTCGCTTTGTAGATAGCCAAAGGGATAATCCCCTCCGCGAATGACCGCCATCATGCTTTTGATGCCGGCTTCTTCTCCATCACTCCGCTCGATGATCTCAATACTATGACCGTTTGCTTCTGCCCAGCGAAAGTACATTCGTTCTAGCATTTGCGCCCAGTCTTGAGAATCTGTTCCCCCTGCCCCGGCATGAATGGCAAGAATGGCATCCGCATTATCATGAGAACCCGAAAAGACAATCTCTAGCTCCATCTTGTTGGCTAGAGACTCAAGGTCATGGTATTCTGTCTCAATTTCTGCAAGGATGGCTTCATCCTCAAGCATAGCTAACTCATAAGCATCTTGGGTACGTTGTTGTAGTTCTCGCCAACGGTTGACATCTTTCTTGAGTTTTGCCAATTCTTGTAAAAGGGATTGGGCATAGGTTGGATCAGCCCATAGATCGGGGGCGGAGACCTTCGCTTCCATCTCATCAATATGGGATTCCTTAGTGGGAATGCCGATTTGGTGGATCAAACGATTCACTTTAGATTGTAGCGTCTGTAAATGTTCTGCAAGTTGTTCCATCGAAAGCTATGCCAACTTATTCATCAAATAGACTATCGATAAAACGATCTGGATCAAAGCGGACAAGATCATCTAAGCCTTCACCCAGACCAATATAATGAATGGGTACTTTGAGATCGTTGAAGATAGAAAAGATCATTCCCCCCTTAGCCGAACCATCTAGCTTGGTGACGATGATCCCAGTCACATTGACTACTTCGCTAAACTTCTTTGCCTGTTGTAGCGCGTTCTGACCAGTTGTTCCGTCCAAAACCAATAAGACTTCATGGGGTGCCTCGTGTACAGTTTTAGCAGAGACCGCTTTAATCTTTGCTAGTTCTTCCATCAAGTTGTAGTTATTATGCAACCTGCCGGCAGTATCAATAATGAGGGTATCCAGCCTTCTAGCACGGGCGGCAGAGGTCGCATCGAATACAACCGAGCCAGCATCTTTATTGTTTTTGTTGGAGATAACGGGTATATCAATGCGCTCTCCCCATTTTTCTAGTTGTTCAACAGCCGCGGCACGGAAGGTATCCCCTGCGGCAATGATGACCTTACGCCCATCTTTTTTGAGTTGGTTGCTTAGTTTGGCGATGGTGGTTGTTTTCCCACTCCCATTGACCCCAACAATCAACAAAACAGAAAGCATCCGTCCTTGTAAGTTCAAGGGTGGTGGGGGGGACATCATCCCTCGCAAGATTTCTTTAAGAACTTGTTGGACTTGTTGAGCGGTACGTAGCCCTTTTTTCTCAACGGTTTCTCGAACATGTTCAACAATATACTGTGTGGCATTTACCCCAAGGTCAGCCTGTAGAAGCATGGCTTCCATATCTTCCCAAGTGCTTTCATCAATGTCACTTTCCACAAACAATTGCCCAATGCGCCCAAAGAAACTGGTGCGCGTTTTTGACATACCACTACGGAATAAGCCCAACTTGGATTCCCCGTTGCTGATTTTTTACCATGTAAAGTTTAGCTGATATGATACACTTCTAAGCCGTCTCGTTCAAGTCTACCCGTTATTGACCTAACATGATAAAAACTGAACTCGAAAACCAACTCAACCTTCAATTTCATAATCCGTCACTATTGTTGCAGGCATTAACCCATCGTTCATTCGCTAATGAACAGGGAGAAAAAGAGCCGGATAATGAACGGCTCGAATTTTTAGGGGATGCGCTACTCAATTATCTGGCAGGGGAGTTATTGTATAAACGTTTTGTCGATGCTCATGAAGGGTATCTAACACGGTTGCGTTCCGCATTGGTTCGGACAGAATCTTTAGCGGGAATTGCACGGCAACTGGCATTAGGAACAAGTCTGCGCATGGGGCGTGGGGAGGAACGGAATGGAGGGCGTGAACGCCTTACCAATTTATGTTCTGCTTTTGAGGCATTGGTTGCTGCAATTTACCTTGACCAAGGATTAGAAACCTTACGATTAGTCGTCTTGCCTCTCTTGCAAAATCGCTTGGATTATGTGATTGCCACAGGAGACTTTCAAGATGCGCGGACGTTGTTGCAAGAGTGGAGTCAATCGGAAAAAGGGTTCACCCCCACTTATCAATTAATTTCTGAAGAAGGTCCCGATCACGATAAACAATTCTTGTTTGAAGTCCATATCAATGATATGACAATTGCGCAAGGTACGGGCAATAGTAAACGTGCTGCTGCCCAAGCCGCAGCACGAAACGCAATCCGTGTTTTAGAGGATGAACTAAATACCTCTATCACACAATGGCTGGCGCAAACTACTCCATTAGAAGATTCACAAAAGCCAGACGATGATCTGAAGCAGGATTAGGCATCCGTCCATTTCCATCAAACAAGTTTGGATATAACCACAAGTAATCCACTCGTGCCTGAATCCCCAAGCGTACCAGCGTTGCCGAACGCTCTAGGGGTGCCCCATCAAAAGGATCAGCAAATCCCAATGAGCGCACACTGGCAATCAGGGGAGAATCTGGAACATTGTTAAAAGTCCCCCCTAGTACCGTGCGTCCCAGTACGCGGTCGGGGTGGTGGCTTTGTATTTGGGCGATGATGCCGTTTAATTGTTGTTGTTGATCTTGCTCTTGTTCGTTGAGGCTTTTTGATCCGATGCTATCAATGAGCAAGCCAAGCCAAGTGTTATAAAGGGTGATGATGCTTGTGTTGTCATTGGGACGGATGCGTACTTGTACCCGTTGTAGACCGGTTTGTTGCCCAACGCTTGGAAGCAAAATGCCATCATTGAAAACAATCTCTGCTTTAGAAAGCACCGCTAAACCATATAGTGCCTCATTGGTGGGAAAGTAACGTACATCCATTTTAAGACGACGCGCCAACCACAGGGGTTGATCCACTCCATAGCTCGTCAATCTGCCCGCCTCAATTTCTTGTAAGAGGACTATATCTGCTCCACTCGCTTCAATGGTTTGGGCAATTGCCTCTAAGTCAAAGTGAAAGAACTCGTTGAACCCACCATGAATATTGTATGTTCCAACCCGAACGTTATCGGTATTGCTTAGGGGGCGGATGACCGTTGGGCGAGCAACATAACTTGCTACACCCACGACAAGCGCAATCAACACGAAGAGGAGGAGACTGTCTAGTTGTGTTGCTTCCACTTGCCACGCATGGCGTTTATGAGATTGAATCATGGGAAGCGTTGCCATGAGTGCAGCTAAGAGGGCGATGGGCAAACCTAATCCACGCATCCCACGCAACGAGGGAATGAGGCTATCGTTAAGGAGGCTTAAGCGCGGGTCGGCAAAGTCACGCACATAAGCATACTCATAAGTGAATAAATCTAAGGCGAAGAAGATGGCAAAGACTATCAACCCACCCACAATCCATAGCCCACTCAAGCTAAATTCCTTGTCGGCTTTGGGGCGGACGTACCACCACCAGAGCGAACTAACCAACAGTTGCCCACTTGCCAGACCGATTAATCCAACCCATCCATCAATACGATTGCCTATCACCAACGCAAAACAAATTGCCAACATCATGATCCAACCGCGAACGGATGGATCAAAAAAGCCGAATAATTGACGTAAGCCTTGTCGTATATTGGGCAACAACGGAAGCAAGGTGGCACCCACTAGGACGGGGACGCTGATGTTGAATGGAACGTTGCTCCACGCGCTGACGGCATTAGGGCTTGATAGCAACGTAATCTCCAAAAATACCAATGTGCCAAGCCCCATGCCACTCCATGTATTGAGTAACCCAGTTTGTTTGCCGTCTATCCGATTGAATAGGTTTAGGATGGCAACTAAGCAGATCACTCCAAGTAAGCCCAATTGTGGATAGAAGAATGTGGATGACCACGTGGGATCCAAAGTATTTCCAATGGCACGAATGAGCAGATCTAAGGTGATGGCGAAAAGCCAACTGGCGGGCACGATCTTGACACGATGCCGAATGAGATAAGCAAAGTATAACAAACCCATTCCAACCGTTAGGGCACTGCTGGCAGGAGGGCTAAGTAATGGGTTGCCTAGCATTAACACGCGGAATGAGGCAGTCAAGATAGCAACTACGCTCATCATGAAACGCATTCGCCCTAGTATGATTGCCAAAAGTGGGAACAGAAGGGCAATCAGCAAGATGGTCAATTCTTGTAATACCTGTTGTGGTAAGACAAGACCGGGGGAGACCAATTGCTGAAGAGTCTCCATCGGTAGTTGACTGGTGATAGAAAGTCCAGCTATTCGCCCGTAGTATGCCCCAATCATGAAGCGCAAGGCTTGTATCAAAAAGGTGATAACTAACGTTGCCTCTAAAATGGTGAAGAACTGGACATGAGAACTGAGCCATCGGTAAAAGCGTTTCATCGTATGTGTGCCATCTCGATAAGGTTGGGATGATTAAAAAGGGCAAACATCAAGCTAGGGTTTCCAACTATCTGGTTTGGGTCATTCATCTAACGGGGTTGCATGACCATTTGACCCACCATGATAACATTTATTGCAAATCTTGAATGGGAAGTTCTGCGGTAAAACCCGCCCACAACGGCTACATTGTTTGGTATCTTCCAATTGTTGCATCAAAGCGTTGTCAATTCGGTTTGACCATTCGATACGGTCTTCTCGAATGACTTCCTCATGATAAGCAAGATGGCTAAATTCTTCTCTTTGGCTGAGCCATAAATAAATATCGGCGTAGTTGATGCTTGCTTCAATATCTTCAAGGTCATGGGTATTGCCGATGATGTGGGGTGGGGCAGGTGGAAGTGGCATGGGTATTTGTTGGATAATTGCTTGGGCGCAATCATACCAATACCAACGGCTACTCTCGCGCGTGGGGGCGTTCACTAACTTAACAGCTTGAGTTAAACCCAAACGGTCTACCTCCTCATCACTCAACATGCCAGCTAATTGAATGCGTTCTTCAAGGTCAGCCGTGCGAACCACATTACGCAGTTTCTTGGGAATGGAGCGTAGTTCCATCCAAGTAATGAAGCGTTGTGAAAGTGAGCCTGGGATCATTTCGAGGTCTTCTACTGTTGGAGCAACATGCGCATGGGTGAGAGGCTCTAGCTCTTGGTAGAACATTTTACTGATGTAGTTCAAATTGTGACGTGTGGTTGCCCCAACAATACCCTCTTCCATCAATCCATAGCGACCTGCTCGCCCGCCAATTTGCTGAACTTCACCAGCAGCTAAAGTGCGTAGTGTGCGCCCATCAAACTTCTCAATCTCATAGAAGCATACCTGTCGGGCTGGCAAGTTTAGCCCCATGCCAACGGCATCTGTCGCAATGCAGATTTCGGTTTCACCTTTAGCAAAGCGTTCCGATTGTCTGCGTCGGACTTCTGGAGGAAGCGCACCATACACAACCGAGACTTTTCTGCCGTAGCGTTCTAGTTCGGCTTTGAGTGCTAAAACCCGTCTGCGAGAGAATGCTACCAAAATAGTATTGGCAGGGAGTTGTCTTAAGTTCCAAGCCTTTGGCGAAATTTGTATGGGGGTGAGGCGTTGATGCTCAATAACTTCGATTGACAAATCAGCCGCCTTGGTCATATCTTCAATGAGTTGACGGGCTGTGATGGGGGCAATCACATGGATTTCTGGGCATTCTGCCTCCATCATGGCGCGTGTCCATGCCCACCCACGATCGGGATCAGCCAGCATCTGCGCCTCATCTATGATGATGCACTCTCCGCTATTGTTGGTAGAAAACATCTCAATGGTGGCGGCGGTGATAGTTGCGCCGGGAATATCAATGCGTTCTTCACCAGTTAGTAAATTACAGAAAATGCCCTGCTTGTTAAGCCGATCAAAAACTTCAAAAGCCAAGAGTCGCAATGGAGCAAGATACCAACCCGTGCCGGCGGTGATGAGTGCTTGTAGCGCGTCGTAGGTTTTACCGCTGTTGGGAGGACCAACATGCAAAACCATACGCTGTTCTTTGCGGTCTTCGTGGCTCCATTCCGGAAAGGCAGCTAAAAGTCTGTTTTGAATTTCTTGGCGTAAACGACGGCGTTCATCTTCACGCTGTTTTTGTGCCACCCGTTTAGCGTTGCGCTTTGCCTTTTGTTCCGCTTTACGACTATCGCTAAGTTGTTTTTCCAACTTTTGAAATTCTTCATAGGTGTCAGGCAACCCCAATTGCCCACGAATATTCCCCCACTCTGGGCGATAACGATGCGCACCTAATTGTTGCAATTGATGCCGAAGTTCTTTTGCTTCGATGCCAACGATTTCAGCCAGATCTAAAGAATCTATCGTTTCGTAACCGGCAACCATTTCACGCAGATATTCTTCATTTGCTATTTGATGAATGGTTTGGGCGGGGATTCTTAAATTGCCTTCCGGATCCATAAAGCCATCCAATACGCCAGCCGCAAATGCGTCTTCTAGGGCAGTACGTCTAAGCTGAAGGTGTTGTGCCGCTGTCCCAATGGCATAGGTTCGGTCTAAGACTTGTCTTCTTGGGGAATTACCACCTGTTGCATCTGGGCGGAGGGTATCTCCACACAGTACAAGAAATTTTTCCCATTCAGGATTTTGATTATTCACTAGGAATTACCTATTTCGGTCAAACTATTGTTTCATGAGTGTAATGTTCTAGGCGAGGAATCGCAACCTAGAGTCATGATAATTGCTTTTTATCAAACGAATCTATTAGATATGAGGATTATCAAGACGAAAACCATGCCCACGCATGGTGACAATATATTGGTGTGTGGGGTCTAGTTCTGAAAGGCGATCCCGTAAGCGACGCACCAGCGCGTCAATTGCTTGTTCGCTTACACCTTCTCCTAGCGTTTCGGGCCACACGGTATCAATGACGGCTTCACGGGTACAAACATTCCCCGAATTGATATACAGCAATTCTACTAAGCGGTATTGGGGCGGGCTGAGAGGGGGATCAATTTCTTTCCCATTGATGAAAATGCGATGTGCTTCACGGTCTAAACGCAACCGTCCGCCAATGACTTCTGGAAGAGCAAATGGCAACGGAACGGTTGAGCCGGAGGCGACGTACTTTAAGCGAACCGACATGGCAAGGTTGATTTCATCCCCATCATTTAGCTCGGTCTTGCCCTTCAACTGAACCCCATTTATCCAAGTCCCGTTTTTGCTATCCAGATCATGCAGGATAACGCGGTTGCCTTCTTTATAAATGCGAATGTGCACGCGCGAGACTTGCCTTCTAGGGATAACTATTCCGCTTTCTTCACCGCGCCCTACCGTGACATCATCAGACTCAAGGACGAATTGTTGGCGAGTTTGGTTATTCTCCAACAGTTCAATCAAGATCGGGCGTTCGATAGTTGGCTCGTTCATGGTCAGCACCTTTCAACTTACAGAATGGATGAACCGTCGTTTATTCTTTCCATTATACACAAACTCATTGTGGGGATGTCGAGTCACTAGATGGGATCGGAAGGGCAACCGATGTTTGTACGCCAGTCCATAATCCTTGATCGGGATAAACGGGAGTTGGATTAGCAAAGGGTACAATCCCTACATTTGCACCGCGATAGTAGGCGGTCACGCTCACGTTCCCACTTCGTAAGGTTGCATCCAATTGAGCAAATTCAAAATCCATCCGATGCACACATCGTTGACGAGGACCCAAAACCCGAATGCTATCGTTGGGGTAGGTGGTGGGGTTGCCACGATTGATGCCTTCAGTGAAGATATTGCTAGGGGGATCAAATACGATACCCAATCCAGAACTACCGTTATCCCCTACAATGACTTGATCGGGCGAATAGACAAATGGAACACTACCAATTGAGCGGTTAATCACCGTGATGTAGACCGTTAGTTGCTGTGTCGAATTGGTTGGAATTTTGGTGGTCTTGACTTTGAGTTGGAGGGGTTCACCATCTTGGGCGATTGCCCTGCCAATCAAAGATTGATGATTGCCAAGATTGTCTGGTTGGGGCAACCATGCACAGGGGGGAGCATCTCCGATGAAAGTAAGCCCGCCCGTGATGTATCGCCAAGCATCTTGCCCGATGTAGGTGAACAAGGTTGCTAAGATCAAGATTCCAATTAAGGTGTTTGTTCCATATCGTTCTTGTAATGATTCAATCATGCTGATTTTCCATCCACTGGCGAACATTCATAACCACGTGATCCGGGTTCAATGTGGTGGCATTCTGCCAAACTATACCATTATCGTGCCCCTTAAACCATGTTATTTGGCGACGGATGAAATCATGGGTGAGGAATTTGCTTTCGGAGAGGGCTTGTTCATACGGTAGGCTACCCTCTAAATACTCCACTAATTGACGATACCCAATCCCACTCATGGAAGGCAATGTTTTGGCATAGCCTTGTTGATGAAGCCATTCCACCTCTGCCAGCAACCCATGCTCCACCATGTGGTTAAAGCGTAAATCTGCACGTTCATAGAGCAGTTCTCGTATCATCTCTAAGCCTACAATATAGATAGGAAAGTTGGGTGGGCGTTTTTGCTGGAGGATGCTCATCGGGGTGCCGGTGCTAACGGTGACTTCTAAGGCACGGATGACACGCCGTGTATTGTTGGGATGAATCGCTTGTGCTGAGGTGGGATCAAGTTTAGCAAGGATTTCATGTAGTGCCGATGCACCATGCGTTTGGGCAAATGCCTCATAAGTGGTTCGTAATTCGTCATTTGGAGGCACAACGGGAATAGACCATCCTTCTATAATCGCAGAGAGGTATTGCCCCGTTCCGCCAACCAAGAGAGGGAGTTTACCTTGAGCGTGCAGGGAGGTGATCTTCTCCTGTGCCATTCGTTGATATTCAGCAAGCCCCATCAGATAATCGGGTTCAACTAAATCAATGAGATGGTGTGACACCAATTGTTGCTGTTCTGGGGTTGGCTTTGCCGTTCCAATATCCATGTGACGATAAATCTGACGACTGTCCGCACCAATAATTTCCCCATTGAGATGTTGTGCCAGATGGATAGCGAGTTGTGTTTTGCCTACAGCAGTCGCCCCCAGGATGACAACCAAATAATTACCAGCCAAGAGCATCCTCAATATGTTCAAGTAAGGGAGGTCGGTTAGTTTGCAGGGCAATAGCAATGATGTCAATTTGCCACGCGCAATCTTCCTGTTGGTGATGATGTAAATAGGCGTATGCACTTTTCAGCATACGTTGTTTCTTTCGGTTGCTGATATTCAACAATGCCTCATCAGTTGTACGGGCGCGGCGCGTCTTCACTTCAATGAGGTGGAGTCGGTCATTTTCTGTGGCAATCACATCAATCTCACCCCAAGCGCAAACCCAGTTTTGTGCCAACACTTGATAACCCCGTTCAAGCAAATACTGAATGGCAATGTCTTCTCCAGTTTTTCCGACTTGACGGTACTGAGTTTCGCTCATTGGGATGGGATGAATGATTAGACTTGATGCTAGGATAGTATAACAGACTTATCGTTTGAAGGGTTTTGATTTACGCTTATCATCTGATTTTCAAGCGATATGAAAGTTGATTGCATCGAGTGGTGTGTGGATTGTGCTCATGATTGGGATCATGAGTTTGTTGTTTTCCGCTTACATTTATCGTTGGCTCACCCTTCAAGTTCCAGCAGATACGCTCTCGTCTGAGACACGGTTGATGATTCAGCACGGCTTCTTGGAAACCCTCCGCACACATTGGCAATTGGTACTTGTACGCTTCATGGGTGGGCTAGTCGTGACGGGGTGGGTGGGATATGTGGCAGGGTTTGGCATGCAACTGGTCTATACTTTTTTATGTGGGCTGATCGTGGCTTTGATCTTGCACGTTCTATCCACCTATGCCCAAACAACTGAAGCACTTGAGCAAAGTTTTACCCATTGGTTGATAGCAACGCTTGCCATGAATGCGGTCGCTTTAGTTGCCTTCACAATTTTGTTTATCGTCTTACAGACAAGCGGATTATCTCTTTCAACTATTCCACGTTTGATGCTGGGGTATGGTTTGGGCTTGGTAGTGGGACACGGCAAAACGGATTCATTCAACTGGATTGGTTCAATGATAATGGCGTTGGTTGCCTCAATGTTGGTTGCAACCCAATATAACGCTTCTTTGTCCTATATGATTTTTCCGCTATTCATCTTTAGTACAGGGTTGCTTCTCAGTTTAGGAATCTTAAATTGGGAATGGATACACCCATTCACACAACAACATTCACCGATCATTACGCGGTCACGCTTGCTCATCGTGGGGGGCTATGGACTATTGATTGGGTTGATTGCATTTAGTGGCTTGTTATTTTTCGCGGGTGGTGCATGGGGAACGTTGGGCGCAATGATGAGTGGGGTGCTTGGTGGAGGCTTGGTGGTGTGGATGACTCCTCAACAAGTTTCCAATCAAGCATCCGATGTTTCCTCATTGAAACTGTCTGAGACCTTTTTAGTGACAGGTTTAATCATGTTGGGGGTGGTGTGGGTTTCGCTTGGCTTAAACGCATCTTATGGTTTAGCCATTGCAGTAGTGGGATTGCTTTCAATTCCATTGCTCTTGGCGATTCACGATACTGTTGCGCTGAATAGTTTATCGCAGCTTCAGATGTGTGTAACAGGATTAAACGCGCTTGCCTTATCGTTGTCATTTCTGCACACGAGCCAGTTAATCACATCTGATGGATTGATGCTTTCAGTAACTGGCTTGTCTAAAATAATTGTGGGGTTTGTGATGGGGGGAGTATTCATCGGATGGATGATAATCCATGTCATTAATCACGCTCCCACTGCTAAGGCGGATGGGTGGTTCATTCAGTTGGAATTGATTTGGACAGCTTTTCCGTCGATATTGACGTTGCTCATTGCGTTGGGTGCTGGGAATATCTTGGGGGATATTGTGGGTAAAGAGACGGTATTAGGGGTGATACTGGGGATTAGCTTGGTGGGATGGATCATCACGATGGCTATCGACCTTCCCACTTTGCCACATCAAATGATGTTGAAGGTGTTACAACGGATGCCCCTGCTTGTGGTGATTTTATCCTTTTCCTTTCCCTAGCTAAAGTCATTGTGGATCATCTCCGCCACAACCTTTGCGGAAAGCATCACCATTGGCACCCCTCCTCCTGGGTGGGTCGTTCCCCCCACAAAGTAGAGCTTGTGAATATGTTCGCTACGATTGTTCGGGCGGTTGAAGGCGGCGAAGCGGTTATTGGAAGATGTCCCATATAATGCGCCGCGGCGAGCATGGGTGAGATGTTCAAGGTCATGGGGCGTGAGAACGCGCTCATGTATCAAGTGGGGGCGGATGTCTAACCCGAAGCTAGACAATTTGTCCAGCACTCTCTCACGATACGATGGCAACTGTGTTTCCCAGTTAAAGTGAGGGGATAAGGCAGGCGCGTTGATGAGGACAAACCAATTTTCATAGCCCTCTGGGGCGTGGCTACGATCGGTCTTGCTGGTGATTGCCACATAAATGGTGGGGTCATCGGGCATCTTTTGTTCGGTGAAGAGTTGATGAAATTCGTGTGCATAATCATCCGAGAATAGAATATTGTGATGTGCTAACTCGCTAAATGATCGGCTAATTCCCCACATGAAGATGAGACCGCTACACGAAGGCTCCATTTTGAGCAGGTGGGCGGTATGTTGGCGTAGTTTCGCGGATTGATCCTTGATTAATTTGTCGTACACAAAACCAACATCAACATTTGCTAGGACAATATCGCTTAGGTGTTGTGTGTCATCGTGTAGTTCTACACCATACGCTACCCCTTGATTGGTGAGAATGCTTCTTACTGATTGGCTATAGTGGATTTCTACCCCTAGCTCTAGCGCGACTTTCTCCAGTGCTTTGGCGATGCTGTAAATCCCTCCTTGTGGATACCACACCCCTTGATTGAGTTCTACATGGGCGATGACATTGAGGGTAGCTGGTGCTAAGTAAGGGCTTGCGCCAGTATAAGTAGCAAACCGTCCCAGTAACTGTCGTAGTTTGGGATGCTTGATGAATTGACGGATGGATTGATCCATCGTGCGCAACGGGTCAACATGAGGCATTTCCCATACAGGGACGCTTAGAAAGTCGTGTAGTTTGGGTGGTTGATTCTCAATGAAAACAGGTGCGGTAATCCGATAAATGCGGGCGACATAACTCAGATAGCGTAAGTATCCCTCCACATCATACGGCTCAAGCGTGTGAATCTGGGCGAGCATCTCAGAAAGCTGACTGGTAACGTTTAGCTGGGTGCCATCCGAATAGAAGTAACGAGTCAAAGGGTCAATTGGTAGGAGGGTCAGGTAATCGGTTAATGTGCGCCCCACATCATGGAACAATCCTTCGATGACATGGCGCATAGTGATGACTGAAGGTCCCATATCCCAGCGAAATCCTTCCGCTTGGTATTCTGCCATTTTGCCACCCGCCGCTAGGTTTTGCTCAAATACCTGAACGCGCCAACCCTGATGAGCTAAACGAATGGCACTGCTTAAGCCACCAATGCCTGCGCCAATAATGATTGCTTTTCTCATGCTTGTTCTCTTGATATGGTACGGTTTTTCCAAATGGGACCGCCATGCTTCCAGTCCCACCAAATGGCTTGTACGGCAATGATGCTCATGAGCATCACCGAATAGGGTAGTAAAATGCTATCTGCTAAACGTTGATGGGTGGATTGAGCCGTTAGTCCGCGAATCAACAGGGCAAGTGCTACCCAACTCAAAGACCAACCAAGTAGAAGCGGTTGATTGGTGATGAGCGCAAATAAACACAAGATGCTTGGCATAAGAAATAATGCCCAATGAAACAAAGTTGCCAACAACAAGGCGAAGATGCTATTGCCGTAGCCGGCTAATATATTCTTGGCGAAACCATTTCGTACTTCATCCCATGAATGATACATCCGACAACGAATCAATTGATTGCCATCCACCATACGCAGGCGTAAGTTGAATTGTTTGATTCTACGGGCAAGCTGAATATCCTCGACAATCACATTCTTGACAGATTGATGCCCACCGATTTGATGATATGCCTGACGACGGAATGCCATACATTGACCGTTGGCAGCGGCAAGCGTGGGGAAGGGGGTATGGTGAACGGCAAGCGCAGGCAAATACCCCATAATCACCATCGACATCAGGGGCACGACCGCACGTTCTGTCCATGTGAGGGTGGTTTGGGTTGCCCATACTGTCGTTAAATCTGATTGGAAGGTTTGAATTTCATTGACTAGGCTTTGAACTGCACTGGGAGACCACTCAACATCCGCATCTGTAAAGATGAGAATATCCCCTTGCGCATACTCACTGAGTTGGTGGCATGCCCAATTTTTGCCTGACCATCCCGTAGGTAAGGTGCGTCCGATGTGCTTTACAAACCGAGCATCTTGTTTAACGAAAGACTCAATGATCTGTGGGGTTGCATCTGTTGATTGGTCATCCAAGATCAATACTTCAAGATGGGGATAAGTCTGTTGGGTGAGGGCTTGTAGCGTATTTCCGATTTGGTTTTGTTCATTGCGTGCAGGGATGAGAACCGACACTAGGGGGGTCTTTGGGCTGTGGGATGCTCTGCCTAGACGGGGAAAAGTTAAGGCATTGAGAATGGCAATCAACGCGATGGTGATAAGACTAGAGGTGATAAGAATCAAGATGAAGTCTGCCATAAGTTCCTCACTCTTTTGACCCAGTTCTTGGGATGGGGTGGCTGGTGTAGGTCTGCCTGATGCGTCCATGCTAGGGCAAGTATGGTTGCCAACATGGTGTACAGCCATACACTTGGTTTATTGGTTAGGTAGAGATAGGGTAGCAGACTCCATGTCATGAACTGTGTTGCCCATGCACTATTCTCAACGGAGAAATACCAGAATAAGAGGAGCAAACTACCGATTGTGATGACCTCCCATTGGGCGATGCCTACCCACGCGCCCGCCGCAGCGGCAATTCCTTTGCCCCCTTTGAAGCGAAAGAAGAGGGGGTATTTGTGCCCAATGATGGGGGCAAGAGCAATGGGTATGATTTCCCAACCTTGAATGCCCAATACCACATAACTTAACCCTACCGGTACGGCAGCTTTGCTACAGTCTAGGACAAAAGCCAATGCTGCCCACTTCCCCCCCCCAACGCGCCCAACATTGAAAGTGCCGGGGTTGCCATCTCCAACGGTGGCAAGGTTCACCTTGAGGAAATAACGCGCGATCATGCGTGAATATAAAACTGATCCACTCAAATAGCCTAGCACCGTCCACAATATGACAGCTTGATTCATGCGCTTGTTTCTCCTCTGGAAGATAAAATGGTGAATAACAAGATGCTACCCATTCCAATGAACCCAAAAATGGCGACGAGCATTTGCCCCCAGAAGACAAATTGACCGATAAACTGGAGTATCCACACACAAGCATATATGAGCAGGCATGGGAAACTTGTTAGTTTAGGTGGATTAACGATCCATGTAATCAAACTGGCGACCACAAACCAACCTAAGAAATTGTGTAGGGGAATGCCGAAATAATGGAAGATGCCCACTTGATCCCAAACCCACAAATTCCAACTCACCATCTGCGGATCAAGATATAAATCCCATGCGGTCATGGAGATTCCAGCATATAGGGATAGAGTGAGATGGCTTTGAAAGGGTGTGGCATACGCCATCCCCCACGTTATGGGTAACAACATCAACCATGCAAAACCAATCAGAATTGGAACATCCAAAATCTGGGGTTGAAGCAATTCAGTGTAATGATACTGCCCAAACAGAAGCCCCGTTTTCGTCCCGATAATTTCTGCTAGGATTGTTCCAATCACCACTATGCCAATGCTGATGAGGGTTCTTCGCCACTTCCAATCCAGCACCATCACGGTCATTACCACCGTAGCTTGAACGAGCGTGGTCAAATAAACCCCCCACAGAATTGCCACCTCTCCAAATATCCAGCGCATGATGGGCACGCTCATCATCGAGGCAAACCAAATCCCCATCACCACGATTAGGATTTTGGGAAGCGTGGTGAGCGTTTTCAAGAATGATGGAATCGTATGCTTTACAGACATGATTGATTGGCTTTAGGAATCTATGAAATCAAGAATGCGTTGCACAATAGTTTGCCAGTAGGCTTCGGTAGGACGCAACGGATTATGGGTTGCTGATACCTCTAGCCATTCTACACTTCCGTTGAGCCGATTGGTTAATTCACGGGTACGTTGTGGCGTGACTAATTCGTCTTGATCCCCTTGTATCACTAGGGTGGGGGCGGTGACATGGGGCGCAAGACGGTATCCTTCCAAGCCTGCAAGGCGAATCTGCCCAAAGACTCGCGTATCTACTGCAAAATCTAGGATGCCTTGTTGAATGATTGGATCCTGTAGGTCTGCTTCGGGCATAAAATTCTTGAACCCTAGTTGAAATTCGGGATCATTGAAATCAGGCTTGAATACTCTAAAGGGCTTGAAGGTGGGTAGGGCGAATTGAATGAGAGGTAAAGCCTCCCACAAGATGGAGTTTACTTTATAGAAGGGCGCGAACAAAATGAGTTTATCAATTGGGATACGGCTTGCCACTTGAATAGACAACGCCCCCCCCATTGAATTGCCAATCAACACGATATGTCGGTAGTCTCGGCGAAGTTGTTCCAGCTCAAGTAGAACACATTCAAGCCAGTCGCTATGTTTCTTTTGGGGGAGGGTTTCGATGGCATGACCGAAGCCGGGTAGCAAAACACCACGTGCAGTCATGCCTTGAGCGTGAAGCACTTCTCCTATAGGGCGCATCTCCGCCGCTGATCCAGGGAATCCATGAATCAGCAAAACGGCTTTTTCTCCCGATGCTTGAAGGGTGAAGGGTTGGTGTTCTTGTCCCTGAAAGGCGTTTAACATGCGCTATTGTTCCTGCACAAACTGAGAGGGTTGTTTGCGTTGGCGTAGCCAAGTTGCCCAGTTGGTGGGGATACGCTGTTGACTTTCCCACGCTAAAGCGAGGGTCATGCCCATTACGACTAAGGTATTGGTGATCGTGAAGAAGATAGCTTCTTCAATTGGCAAGATTCCACCCAACAAGATCGGGAGGGATTGTTGAGGATTGATGACCCATGTTCCCTCGCCAATGGCGATGGTATCGGCAAGGCTAAGGTAGATGCTAGGGAGTAGGATGGTAGGTAGGACAACGCGACGATGTGCCCATAGAATATCAGCCCCAACAATCATCTGAATCAAAATTGGGAACAACCCCCACGAAGTTTCTAAACCGAAGTACGTCCATTGCTTCCACTCATTGGGGGAGACGAACGATAAGATGAGGACAATAGTACATGCCATCCAAATCAAGCCCACTATTGAGGTTGCCACAATGCGGATTGTGCGTGATTCTTGCGCGTTCACGGTTTGCACAGGGGGGACTCTGCGGGCAAGCACCATCACCAATAACCCAGTCATGATGGTTTGAACCACAAAGAAGGTGTATTCCTCGATGGGTACCCATCCGATAGTGAAGCCTGTTACCAACTCTGGGTTATACCACCATACGCCGGTAGCAACCAGATAGTTATCCCACGGTGTGGTGTAGATGACTGCCACCACAATAAGAATTTTTATGACCGTCCAGCCTTCCCATGCAGACAAAGATGGTGTGATCGGGCGTTTACGCCGATTATCCCAATAGTTAATCAACCATAAGATACTGATCGGAATACCTATAAAGATTGCTAGAAAGTTGAAGTAAGTCATTTGTTTAGGATTTCCCGCCTAATTGCCACCATTTACGTTCTAAATCAGCAAGGATGACTTGCGCCGCATTTCGTCCTGCTGCTCCCATAATGCCTCCGCCGGGGTGGGTACTTGCTCCTGTTAGGTACAGTTGTTTGATGGGTGTTCGATAGTTGCTAAGGGTTAGGGCGGGGCGCATCATGAACATTTGGTCAATGGACATTTCCAAGTGCATCACGTTCCCACGCAATAATCCTAGCTCACGCTCTAAATAGAGCGGTGTTTCAATCAGTTTATCAATGACTGCATCTTTAACATTCGGGGCGTACTCAGCAAACTTATCTAGCATAGCATCGGCAATCTCCTCTTGAATGTCGTCCCAGTTTGCCTTAGATGCCAGTTCATACGGATAGTATTGCCCCCAAAGGAAGAGAGTATGTTTGCCTTGAGGGGCGAGGGTGGGATCAATTGCAGAGAACGTCATCGAGATGAGCGCAGGATCGGTGGAGGGTTTTCCTGTCAGATAATCCCCGTATGCTGCATCAAGGTATTCCAGCGTGGGGCACATGAATTGTAGCGCGTGATGATGCTCCCCGATTTCGCCTGCTACAGTGGGTTTGGCGGTGTAATTCGGCAACTCGTCCATAGCACAACGTAGAATCATCCCGAAGCCATTTCCAATACGGCTTTTGCCCAGCAATCGTTGGGCTTGTGGAGGGAGACTTTCTCCCAACATTTTCATGGTGGTATGAATATGTGCGCCAGAGACCACCGCTTTTCTAGCGGTATACTGCCTGCCATCATTCGTGACAATCCCAATCGCTTTGCCATTTTCCGTCAGGATTCTTTCAACGGGGCTACTGGTGACGATTGTCCCGCCATGTGCTTCAATCATCCGCTGAAGTGCTTGCGTCAATTGACCGCTTCCACCGCGTGGACGCTTCATACCGCTGACATGATACATAGGATGCCATAGCGCAAATGGTGAGGAGAACGGTTCAGTGGGTGGGGGTCCAGATTGTGCCGCCATCCAACCAATCAACGCAGGAACTTTCGTTCCCGTGAATGACTGTCGCAATACTTGTCCATAGCCTTTGAACAAATCGGTGAGTTTCTCCCAGCGATCCGCGCCCAAACGGGATTTAATCCCTAAATTGTTGACAAGATTGAGGGGGGTGGGAGGATTTAAGAAAGTTTCAACGCTGGCTTCTGCCACTGTCCACCAGTCTTTAACGAACTTGCGGTAGTTCTCCGCGTCTTGTTCATCAACTTGGGCAATGCTTTCCACCGTTTTATCAATGTCTTTGTAGATGGTAATGGAGGTTTGATCGGGAAAGGGGGCAAAGAATAACGGATCAATGTCAATATAGTCTAAGCCATATTGCGTTAGCTGGAGGTCATTGATGATGGGGGTGTGGTGTATGAGAATATGTGCCGATCCTCCTAGATCAAACTTGAACCCAGGTACGATCTCTTCTGTCACCACCGCGCCCCCCACTTTGTGGCGACGCTCAACAACCAAAACTTGATAGCCTGCTTGAGCCAAATAGCCTGCACAGATGAGCGCATTATGACCGGCTCCTACAATGATGATGTCTGCGTCGCGCATATTTAGAGAGTTTCCTTGTTGGTTTGCTTAATCAAGTTGAATGCTTTCTATCGCATTTTTAACAATAGTCGCGCTGTGGTTAAGCTGGTCATGCTCTGCTTGACTCATGGGGATGGGCAACATATCTATCACACCATCCGCATTGAATAGCAACGGCATCGAAACCGTGACATTCTTTATCCCTGCAATCTCCTCTTGAGGAGAACAAATGGTTAAAAGAGAGGTTTCATTCTGCAAAATGACACGGCTAATTTGCACCAACGCGCTTCCGATACCATAGTAGGTTGCCCCTTTTCCTTCTATGATGGTATAGGCGGCTTTGCGCACACGCAGGGCAATGTCATCCATTTTCTCTTGAGTGAGGGCGATCCCCCGTGAGCGACAAAAGTCCATCAACGGGACGCTTCCGATATGCGTCTGTGACCATAATACCACTTCAGAATCCCCATGCTCTCCCACCACATATCCATGTACATGATAAGAATCTACCCCTGCCAATTCGCCCACTAAAGAGCGAAAGCGTGCTGTATCCAAAGTTGTGCCAGAGCCGATCACGCGAGACTTGGGTAGCCCCATCTTGCTGGCAAAGTGTGCCGCCATGTGGGTCATGATATCAACGGGATTGGTTGCCACAACCAAGATCGTATCTGGAGCATAGCGTAGAATAGAAGGGATCACCTGTGCAAAAACAGCCGCGTTCCGCTCTAACAACTGAAGACGGGTTTCGCCGGGCTTTTGCCCCACTCCTGCCGCGACGATTACCACCTTGCATCCACCAAGGTCTTCATACTCTCCGCTGGTAATGCGTAACGGATTGGCAAAGGGTACAGCATGCGTGATGTCTTGTGCTTCTGCCAATGATCGTTTGGGGTTGAGGTCAACTAAAACGATTTCGCGTCCTACGCCACTCATCACAAAGGCGTATGCAGCCGTTGCCCCAACCATCCCCGTGCCAACAATCCCGATTTTCATAACATTGTCTCCCTATGCGACTGAATTAGATTGCTATTCTAAGCGCAATCATAAAACAGATTGAGGTGCAAAACACATAAGTAAAGTCATAGGGATCAGCGTAAATAAGCACGATACCAAATGGCGGGCAAGCGGCTGATCTTCCCTAACTTGCTCACACTAGCACGCTTGGTAAATACATCATAGTTATTATCAATAATCTCGTCTAATATGGCGCGGTATAAATCTGCTGCCGCTGCGATGGCGAATCTTCCATCCGCATTAAGTAACCGAATCCCCACCCATGATTCATCATATAGTTGGTGAGAGCGGGCGATTTGGTAATTCACTAAGTCTTGCCAATTTTGGTTGACCACTCCGTTGGCAATTTGTTCTTCATCTATCCCAAAGCGTTCGAGTTCTTCTAAGGGTAGGTACAAACGCCCATTGCGCCAATCCTCCCCAACATCACGTAAGATATTGGTTAGTTGTAACGCCACCCCAAGCCGAACGGCGTAGGGAATTGCCTCTTCGTTTTTGAAGCCGATGATGTGCATTGCCATTAGCCCAACGGTAGAAGCCACCCCATAGGAGTAATCGGCTAACTCGGCAAAGGTTGAATAACGGGTTTGCGTCATGTCGCGTGCCACGCCATCAATCAATTGCTGGGCGTAGCCTGATGGGATGTTGTAGTTCATGCGTGTATCTGCCCATGCCAGCGCAACCGGATGATGGGTAGGTGGCGTGGGGGACATGATGAGGTCGCGCCATTTTTTCAGTTCTGCTTGTTTGGTGGCAACGCTGGCATGAGAATCAACAATATCATCGGTGATACGGCAGAACGCATACAGGGCACGAACGGCACGGCGTTTGTGGGGGGGCAACAAAGCAGAAGCCATGAAGAAAGTTTTGCTATGAAGGTTTGTGATTTGGTCACAATGTTCATAGGCGGATTCAAGTTGATGAGCATCCGCACGGACAAAATCTTCAAAAGGATGATGGTTTTGTAATGCCTCTTGTGCGCGTGCCAAGAGGCTATATTCCCATGCTTGAATTTGTAAAGCCATAAATGCTAATCCCCTGTGCTGGTCGCTGGTATGGGTGAATGTTGGTGATTCATGAGGGAGACTGGCAGGTCTTGCTCAATCAACTTTTCGGCAATGATGGATGAAGACAGGACACCCGGCAACCCTGCACCAGGATGAGTGCCCGCACCTACGAAGTAAAGGTTGCTGAACTCTTCTGAGCGGTTATGTGGGCGGAACCATGCCGATTGCGTTAAGCGCGGTTCTAGTGAGAACGCCGCTCCATAATGGCTATTGAGTGTTCCTTGAAAGTGTGACGGGTCGATGTAATGTTCCACCACGATATTCTCAGAAAGGTTGGGCAGGTAGTTCTCTTCTAGGAACTGTACGATCGCATTGCGATATTTAGGCGCGGCGACTGACCAATCTGTGCCAGAAAGCAAATTCGGTACAGGAGACAACACATAGAAGCTCTCGCAACCATCCGGTGCCATTGAAGGATCGGTGAGCGTGGGCATGTGTAGATACAAAGAGAAATCTTCTGCTAGGTGTTTCTGGGTGAAGATGTCATCTAACAAGCCTTTGTAGCGCGGACCCAGTAGAATATTGTGATGGGCGAGTTCGGGGGAGGTATCACGATATTGCTTCTTCGTTCCAAAGTAATAAACAAAGAGCGACATGCTATAGACCATGTTGTCAATTTTACGGTTGGTATACTTACGGCGATATTCTGCGGGGATCATGTTGCGGTAAGTGAAGGCAACATCTGCATTCGACACAACCGCATCCGCACGAACTTGCGTGCCATCTCCCAGAGCGATTCCGGTTACACGCCGTGATGTTTGGTCAATTGTAATTTCTTTCACCTCGCTGTTGAGGTGAATTTTGCCACCCAATTCCGTGAACAGTTTTGCCATTCCCTCAACCATCGAGGCAGTTCCGCCTAGCGCGTACCATACGCCCCATTCACGCTCCAAGTAATGGATCATCGCGTAGATAGAAGGCGTATCAAAGGGATTGCCACCAACCAGCAACGGATGGAAAGAGAACACTTGACGGAGGAAGGGGTCTTTGATGAACTGGCTCACATAGTGATAGACGCTCAAATACGACTGCATCTTGATGAGATCCGGCGCAACCTTGAGCATATCCCATACACTCAAGAACGGTTCGTCAGCTAGTTCAACGAAACCTTTTTCAAAGATGGCTTTGGTATTCTTGACGAAGACTTCATAGCCTTGTTGGTCACTGGGGTTGATCTTTGCGATCTCGTTCATGATGAACGCATGATTATCGTTGTAATCAAACTTGCGTTTGTTGTGGTCAAAAATGCGGTAGAAGGGATCACACTTCACCAATTGGAAGTAATCTTCACGCTTGCGCCCAGCCGCCTCAAAGATGTCATCGAACATGAAAGGGGCGGTGACGATGGTGGGTCCGCCATCAAACTTGAAGCCATCCATTTCATAGACGTAAGCTCGCCCGCCTAGCTTGTCGCGCTTTTCATATAGCTCAACTTGATGCCCCTTGGCGGCAAGGCGACAAGCCGCCCCTAAACCACCGAAACCACTTCCAATGACGATAATCTTTGCCATGCTACTTTGCTACTCCTACCGTGAATTTTCTTAGGACATTACTATTCTTATACAGACCTGATAGCAAATGATGAAATTCGTATGAAAACATGCTTAAGAAGGATTGCCCTAAACAGGTATTTTAGCCATCAATTATGAGCCAAGCATGAATGCCACCCCATTAAAGGTCAATCACAACCTGTTCTTCATGGTTTAGCGCGTTCAAAATCCGTTCGGCGGCAACGCTCGGTGAAAGCGCGTACTCTGGAACTTTGATGGGTAGGGCGTTCCAAAACGGAGTGTTCACCGCCGGCAAGCGCATGAGGCGGAAGATGTGCTTGCGTTGCTCTTTTGCCAGAATTTCCATCATGGGTTGCAGAGCGGCTTTTGCGCTGGCATACGCCCCAAAGCGTGGGAGGGTGATTTTCTCTGGATAGGCACCCAGCACAACGAACGTGCCCCCTTCGCGCATGAGGGGCAAGGTGGACTCGATGCTGTAGTATGCGCCATGTAGATTAACGTTCATCATGTTGTGCCAGTTCTGTTGCCCCAGCTCCAACACTTTGGTGTATTGAATCCCACCTGCCGCATAGATCACCCGATCAAGCGCGTCAATCTCATGCGCCAGCAACAGCGCAACTTCTTGGAAACTGGAGAGCTTGCTTGCGTCAAAAGAAAAACGTTGTGCCACCCTATCAGGGATGTTATCAACCTGTCGTGCTGCCCCGTATACTGTCCAGCCTTGCGCGATGTGTTGTTCCACTAAAGCGCGTCCGATCCCGCCGGAGGCACCCCATATCAATGCTGTTGGCATGTTAAGATTCCTTCTGTTTGTGATGTTGATAGGTTTCGCGTGCTTGTTGAAAGGCTTGCAAAGTGTGTTGACGCGCTTGTTGATGGTCAACCATAGGTGCAGGGTAATTCGGAATGAGACGCTTTGCCAACCAGGGCGCATGCAACTCTTTACCACTGAGCAAATCTAATTCCGGCACCCACTCACGGATATACTCACCAAGCGGATCAAACTTCTGTGATTGTGCAATAGGGTTAAAGATTCTGAAGTACGGTTGGGCATCGGTGCCTGTTCCGGCTGACCACTGCCAGCCGCCTGTATTGGCACACAAGTCTCCATCGAGCAAGTGTTCCATGAAGTAGCTTGCCCCTTTGCGCCAATCCATTAATAGGTCTTTGGTCAGGAAACTGGCAACCACCATTCGGGCGCGATTGGGCATCCACCCCGTTTGATTGAGTTGGCGCATCGCCGCATCCACTATGGGATAGCCGGTCATGCCTGTTTGCCATTGCTGAAGTTGAACCGCGTTATCGTTCCACTCCAGATAATCATATTCAGGGCGGAAGTTTCGGTGAGCAGTATGGGGGAATTGCGCCATGATATGCACGTAGAACTCACGCCAGATTAGCTCATCCACCCATGTATCCACACTCTTGCGCTCATTCTCATGCGTTGCCTGCTCATAGGCGTGGCGTGCCATGCGGAGTGCCTGACGGGGCGAGAGCATCCCGAATTTGAAGTAGGGCGAAAGCGACGATGTAGCAAGGTTGTTGTTCAACGGGGACGCATCAAAGCGGTCGCGCTGGGTTTGATACGCATAGAGACCCCCCTGCACAAATGCGGTCAAGCGTTGCTGGGCGATCTGCTCTCCAGCAGAGGGAATGATGATGCTTTCTAGCATGTCAGCATGCGAAAGCTGTTGTCGCAAGTCAAGCATAGGTTGGTTGACCCACTGGACAGGATGCTCCAACGGGGTGAGTGTTTGCGATTTAACCAGCGTGCGCCATTTGTTCTTGAATGGGGTGAAAACCGTATACGGTTGTCCAGCGTCGGTGAGGACGCTACCGGGCGGTTGAATGATGGCATCATCAAAGCTGTATGAGGGAACGCCGATACGCGCTTGAATGCGTTGATCGCGTTGCGTTGCATACGGTGTGTAGTCTTTGTTGTAGAACAGGGCGGTTGCCCCTGTTGCTTCAATGAAGCGAGGCAATGCCACTTCTGCCGAACCGTGAAGCAAGTGCAATCCGCTTCCTTGTCGTTGCAAATCTTGATGCAAGGCAATCAAGCCATCGTATAGAAACTTACGCCGAACAGCAGAAATATTCAGCAAGTGGGGTTCAAGCACGTATACCGCTAAAATAGGTTTATCGGTTAGGCTTGCCTCATGCAATCCAAGATTGTCCGTCAGGCGCAAGTCTCTACGAAACCAGAAGATCACAGGTGGGGTGGTCAGCATGGGTTAGCCTTCCATCCGAACGGGGGCAACACGCACAGCACTCGCCCTGGTTTTGGTGTTGCGTAGCACATCTTGGGCGACGCGCACCGCGCCCAACGTCACCCCGGCGGTGGATTGTCCAGGGAAAATCGAATCTCCCACAAGGCGCATGTTGGGGATGCCCATGCGCGGACTTCTGCTGGTGAGGAGCGAGGTTTGCGGAAAGCCTCCCACCATGCCTTTGTGTCGCCCGGTGTAGAACTGATAGGTGATGGGCGTACCTGCCAACGTTAGGGCGACGTGCTGGCGGAAGTTGGGCAAGTAGCGTTCGATGCCATCCAAGAACGCTTGCGTGTATTGCGCTTTGCGTGCTTGATAATCTGTGGCGTTGGGTTGATTCCACCACGCTTCTACTTGGGTGTGTGTGGTGACGGTCACGGCGCGGTAGCCACGTGGGGCGCGTGTGGCATCCCAACGGGGGGAAACCGACATGAACAAGCTGGTGCTTTCACCCAGTGGGCTATTCATATCACGGATGAATTGGTGATGATCGGCGAAGTCGGGGGGGAAGGCATCCTCATGTACGCCCAGATGTAACACGAACGCGCCATAACCCAACGAACGTTGCGTGCTTTCGCGCTGTAAAGCACGGGGGGCGTGTGTTCCCAGTAGCGCGTTCGCCGTCCATGGGGTGACGTTTGCCACCACGAAATCACATGGGAGATGCTCAACTTGGTTGCTCCGCAAGCCACGCTTGTAGTGGACTCCCGTTACCTTGCCCTGTTGGGTTTCGATGTGGGTGGCACGATGCTTGTACAGAATCTTTCCACCCAGTTGCTCAAAGCGCGTGGCAAGCTGTTCTGCTATGCCCCCCATCCCACCCTGTGCGTGGTACACCCCTTGACGCGCCAAGTCGAGGGCGGTGGCACCATAGAGCGCGAAGGTGTGCTTTGACGTGGTTTGGGCGGAGATCAACAGCTGGGCATCAATGAAGCGCACGAAGGCTTGATCGCGGTCTAAGCCATACAGGCGCAACCAGGCATAGACGCTCATCAAGAGGAACGGGCTTGCTTGTATTACGTCGGGCAAATTTTGCAACCCCACCTTCAATAGTTGCCACGCCTCAACCGCATCGGTGGGCGGGAAGGGTAGCCCCTGTGCCGAAAGACTCCACCCGATTTGTGCCAGCTTGCTTTGATGCTCCCAAAACGGTTTAGAGTGGGGGAAGCATGCTTCTACTTCGGCATTGGTGGACGTGATCGGGATCGTCTTGTCAGGGAGGTGAACCGTCCACGCCGGATCATACGTGTGAACATTCCACTCCAGCCCCAATTGCTTGCCCACTTTGTCATGCGGTGCTTGATCTTGAAAGCCCCCAGCAACCGTTGCCCCTGCATCAAAGCGATAGCCCTTGTGGAAGAACGTCCCTGCACATCCCCCCACATACGCATTCGCCTCCAGCACGGTGACATCCATCCCCTGCTGTGCCAATAATGCCCCCGTTGTTAATCCGCCAATCCCCGCGCCAATCACCACTACTTTGTGTGTCATGCCCTATCCATCGTTGCTTGTTATCCTATCACCCTGCCACCTTAACAGGATTGTTTAAGCGTAGCTTTAATCTTGTATGATGATTGTGTAATCAGATACATCCCCCAACTAAGTGCGTTAGAAACGGGTTTGTGTTATACTGTGGGGAATTGGTTTGGTATAGATTGGGTATAGAAGGGGTAAGAGAGTATGACGCTCTATGTGCCACAAATTCGTTTGTTCTTGTCGTCGCCCGGTGATGTGTATGAAGAACGCGCCATCGTCCATGAAGAGATTGAAACGCTGGTGAATATGCCCGTCTTCCGCGAGAAGGTGACATTTCGCGTGATTGCATGGGACAAGAAGGGGGCTGGCACGGTCATGCGTTTTCGCATGCCACCGCAAGAGGCAATCAACAAAGGGCTTCCGCGCCCGTCTGAAAGCGATATTGTGATCGTGATGTTCTGGTCACGCTTGGGCACCCCCCTCACGTTAGCAGATGGTACTACCTATCAATCGGGCACACACTACGAATTGACCGATGCGGTCAACAGCACCCGTCCTGAAGTGGTGATTTACAAGGGCACGCAAAAACCCTACTTTGATCCTGATGCGCCCGACTACAAAGAAAAACTTGAACAATACGAAAAACTTAAGACCTTCTTGAAAGAAGACCCCGTGTTCAATGATCCTCATACAGGCTCGCCGCGGGGGATAGAATATTATGGCAACACCGAAGATTTTCGCATTCAGTTTCGTACCCACTTACAAGAACTGACCTTAGACTTCTTGGCGAAAGCGGAACAAGCACCGCAACCCCCTGCCCCTGTACCAACCACGGCTGAGACCGTGGCGATTGAAGCCTCTCACTGGCACGGCTCACCCTTCCCTGGTCTGCGTTCGTTCCAATATGAAGACGCTCCCATCTTCTTTGGGCGTGGGCGCGAAGCAACCGCCATCATCGAACGCCTCAAGCACAGTCGCTTTGTGGGGGTGGTGGGGGCTTCGGGAAGTGGCAAGTCCTCGTTGGTCATGGCGGGGGTGTTGCCACGCTTGCTAGAGCGCAACGCCATCTACACCCACCAAACCACCAGCGAGTATTGGCGCGTGGTGCAATTCACCCCTAGCAGTCACCGCAAGACGATCTATCACAGCCCATTTGAGGCACTCTACTATGCGTTGCTGGAGGTGTTCCCCCAACTGGTGGACAACCCCCTCCGCGCCCAACGCATCAAGCGCGAGTTCTTAGAGGATGTGGTCAAAGACCCCATCACGCTGGTGGAAAGTTGTAAATACCTATTGAGCGAAGCACCGCGCGGTTCAGAAGTGTTGTTATTCATTGACCAGTTTGAAGAGTTGTTCACCCTCAGTCCAGAGTCTGACCGCGCCCCGTTCGCCGCTTTGCTGAAATCCGCCACACAAAGCGAACAGATGCGCGTCATCGTCACCATGCGCTCCGACTTCTATCAGCATTGTGTGGATATGCCTGTGTTGGCGGAGTTGCTCCAACAGGGGAGCTTCCCCCTTTCCACCCCAACAGGAGGGGCACTCTATGAGATGGTGCGCCATCCTGCCGACCGCGCCGCTTTGCAGTTTGAAGAAGGCTTAGAGCAACAAATCCTACGCGATACGGGCGAAAGCGCGGGCGCGTTGGCACTCTTAGCCTATGCCCTCGATGAACTCTACAAAATTGCTGAAGCGCGTGGGGATCGTCGTTTGACCGTTGCTGACTATGAGGCGTTACAGGGCGTGCACGGGGCAATTGGACAACGCGCAGAAGCGGTCTTTGCCCAATTGACAGGGGATGAAACGGACAAGCAAACGACCCTCAAGACCCTGTTCCATGCCTTAGTCTCGGTCAATGAGGACGGCACCCCCACACGCCAGCGGATTACGTATGAGGTTGAGCAGGCAGACCCCCTGACGCGAGGCATGGTGACAGCACTCATTCAAGCCCGTCTGTTGATGCAAGATGCCACGCCTACCCACACCCCCACGCTCGAAGTGGCACATGAGGCACTCTTCCGCAGTTGGAAACGCTTGAAGGACTGGATTGACAAGGCGCAAGAAGACCTGATCCTCTTGCGCCAAGTGCGCAACGCCGCCGAAGAGTGGGACAAGCGCGGAAGACAGGATGCTTTTCTGTGGGCACAAGAACGCTTGGAACTGGTTTATGCCATGCAGGCACGCTTGCACCCCGAATGGAACGAGATGGAACAGGCATTCATTGAACCCGAACAAGAGCGGCTGTACCGCGAAATCGCTGTATTGGAAACCACGCACGAACGCCGTCGTGATATTGGCGACCGCCTCGCAGTGATAGGGGATACGCGCGTGGGGGTGGGACTGAAGGACGGCGTGCCCGAAATCGCATGGGTGCTAGTTAAGGGGACAAATGGGGAAAAAATTAAATTTGAATTTGGTGAATTTGTTGTGCCTGACTTCTATCTCTCGACCTACTTGGTGACGCATGCCCAATATCAAGCATTTGTCGATGCTGACGATGGTTACAAGAACCCCATCTGGTGGCAAGATTTTCTTGAACACTACCGCCCCCAGCGACTGGATGGCGCATGGATGAAAACGGCAAATGCCCCCCGTGATACCATTTCATGGTATCAGAGCGTGGCGTTCACGCGCTGGTTGGATGCACGCTTGCGCCAAGCGAAACGGTTGCCCGATGACGCGCTACAGGTGCGCCTCCCCACCGAGTGGGAGTGGCAATGGGCGGCGCAAAATGGCTCACAGGCATGGGACTATCCATGGGAGCATAAATGGCGTGAGGGGGTTGCCAATTCATCTGAAGCAGGGTTGGTGCGCACCACATCGGTGGGGATGTACCCACACGGGGCGGCAACATGTGGCGCGTTGGATATGGCAGGAAATCTATGGGAGTGGTGTTTGAATGACCGCAGTAAC
>JBMOEO010000031.1:0-35780 GCA_049318945.1 Phototrophicaceae bacterium
TATAATTACGTATTTCGATGTATTCCAAAGGCATGGTATTCTGTAACAAGTTGTATGACAGGATATTGAACATGCCCACTACTCGCTTTGACCATTTGATGATCGTTCTTCTTGTATCATTGTTGTGTTTCCTACATCCTGATACTTTCTACGCACAATCCAATGAATTTATACAAGAAGCACAAGAACATATTGAGCAGGCAACTGTGCTTGAAAGTGTTTGGCAAGGTCCCTCAACCGGTCCGCTTGCCTCTTCGGGAAAGCTAATTGTTTATATTGCCGCTGATATTTTCAATGATGGTGTGCTGACCGTGAGCAACGGGGTTCAAGAAGCAGCCACCGTTGTGGGTTGGGATGTGATGATCCTAGACGGATTGGGAACGGTAGAGGGGCGTTCATCTGCTTTTCGGCGGGCACTTCACATCATGCCCGATGGCATCATCTTAGGGGGGTTCAATGCCACAGAACAAGCTGAGTATCTGGAAGAAGCGGCACGACAAGGCGTTCCTGTGGTCGGTTGGCATGCAGCTGCTTTTCCCGGCGCATTAACTACCCCTCCTGTTTTTACCAACATCACCACAGATCCGCTCGAAGTTGCCACCATCGCCGCCGCGCTTGCCATTGTTGAATCAAACGGTACGGCAAACGTGGTCATTTTCACTGACTCTAACTATGAAATTGCCTTAGCAAAGTCTCGACAGATTGAAGCCACCTTACGGAAATGCCCCACATGCCAAGTATTGAGTGTGGAAGATGTTGCCCTAAGTGAAACCCCGCGCGTCATGCGAGAAGTTGTCCAAGACTTATCAACAGAATATGGCGAGGCTTGGACATATTCTATTGGTATCAATGATTTGTATTACGACTTCGGCTTTGATATTTTAGACAAATCTCTCTTGCCTCGTAATATCTCGGCTGGGGACGGGAGCTATAACGCCTATAAGCGCATTGCAGAAGGGGAACACCAATTTGCTACAGTACCGGAACCCCTCATCATGCAGGGGTGGCAAATCATTGATGAGTTAAACCGTGCACTTGCTGGTGAATCCCCAAGCGGTTATGTTGCCCCTGTGCATGTGATCTATACCAAAAACATCGTACAAGAGCGAATCATGCAAACGGGCATCTTTGATCCGCAAAATACCTATCGTGAACAGTATCGGCAAATTTGGCTCGGTCAAAACTGATATGACCTCGTTCGTGAAAACCCAAACTAAGCAGATAGATGAAACAAACATGTTCTCCCTATTCAACCGCCTTGTATCCTTCAACCGCCCTCGTGGACGGATTGCCTATCAGATGCTTTTTCTGATGGGATTGCTAATCAGTTTGCCGGTTATCATTATCAGTTACATTGGCTTCACGCGCTTAAGCGATGAAATTCGTGATCGCACGCTATCCCAGCTTGAATCCGTCGCTGAACTCAAGCACAGCAACATCCGTCGCTGGCTTCAAAATAGCCAAACCACGCTTGATCTGATGCTCAATGATGCCATCTTGAATCAGCGTTTAGCCGATGTCCTCACCTATGAGGGAGATTGGGGCGGGGTTCTGCAAATCTTAAATGACTACATAAACGAACGTCTTTTAGCAACAGGCATCTTCAATCGTGTTTATATCTACGATAGACAGGGCGACATTATTCTTTCTAGTGATCCGATGATGCTGGGGCAAAATATGCTCAATGAGAGTTTCTTTGTGGATAGCTTACAAGGACGCACCATTCATCGCCTCCCTTTCAATGGCGATACACCCAATTTAATTATTGAGGTTAGCCGCCCCATCAAGAACGATGAGGGAATAACAGTGGGGGTAATCGTTGGAGAATTAGGAGGATCTGAACTGAAACAGATCCTAACCGATTACAGCGGAATGGGCAGGACAGGTGATACTCACCTCATTGATACGCAGCATCAGGTGATGCTTTCTCCTAGTAGAGAGCGACCTAATCAAGCATTTGAGGCTGTTTCGTTGTCTGATTCCTTGCTATTGGTCTCAGTAGACAAACAACCCGTCAAACTTACTAACGTCTTGTTGAATCATCAGCAAACATACGGGTTAGACAATGTGTTGTTATATGCCAAATGGGTGCCAGAGCTATCCGCCCTGTTGGTGGCGGAAATGTCAACTGAGGAGGGCTACCACACCTTAAAGGTGCTTCGCAACTTCTCTATTTTATTGGCGGGGGTAACGGTCTTCTTCACCCTCTTGGTGGCGCGTATGTATGTGCGTGCCTTGATACGCCCGCTTGAAGAAATGACTAAAGCCGCACTCAACCTCACCAAGGGGAATTATGAACAGTTGATCTATGCCACCCCACCCAAGAACGAAGTGGGCACGCTCATTCTGGCATTCAACGATATGTCAGAACAACTCAAGGATACTTTCCATGCCCACCAACAAGCAGAGCAAGAACTGCGCGAGGCACTCGATAAAGAGCGTGAACTAGGCGAAATGAAGTCTAACTTCGTTTTGATGGCATCGCATGAGTTTCGTACACCACTTGCCACCATCCGCGCCACATCAGAAACCTTGATGAACTATTGGGCACGGATGAATGATGACCAGCGCAACACTCGCTTTGAAACAGTCATCCAACAAGTAGAACACATGACACGCATGTTAGATGACTTCTTGATGATGGGACGAATGGAAGCCAAGAAAGTTCAAGTGATCTATCAACCCATGTACATTGAACCCTATCTACGAAATCTACGGGATGAGTTGCAAGTAGTCTTCAATAAACACACCTTACAATTCTTTTCCCATATTGATGAGCATTTAACCATTGATGCAGATGAGATGTTGGTGCGTCAAATGGTTTCCAATTTAATCAGCAATGCTGTGAAGTATTCACCCGAAGGGAGTAAAGTCGATTTAATGCTGGATCGGGATAACCGCTATATCTACATTGAGGTGACAGATCGGGGTATTGGCATTCCACTTGCCGACCAAAAACATCTTTTTGAAGCATTCCACCGCGCTAAAAACGTCCGAACCATTTCGGGCACTGGGTTGGGCTTAGCCATCACCAAGCGTGCCGTTGATTTCCATCACGGCGACATTTCGTTTAGCAGTATCAAAGATGAAGGAACGACCTTCCAAATCAAGTTACCCATTAGACAAACAGGAGATTAAGACGATGACCAAAATTCTTGTCATTGAAGATGAAGATTTGTTGCGTATGACCATTGTTGACCAGTTAACCTTTGAAGGTTACGACGTATACAGTGCGTCCAACGGATTAAGTGGCATCCAAGAAGCAGGACGACTTCTACCGGATATTGTGGTATGTGATATACAAATGCCAGAGATGGATGGGTTTGGGGTGTTAGAGAATCTACGCAGTCATGCGGAAACAGCGATGATCCCTTTCATCTTTTTGACCGCCTTTGCTCAGCAAGAATACATGCGTAAGGGGATGAACATTGGTGCGGATGATTTCCTTTCCAAGCCGTTCTCTGCAAGTGAGTTGCGCCTTGCCATTGAAGCACGCCTTAAGCGTAAACGGATGGCAGAACAAGACCTTAAGGAAACCAAACTGAAACTTGCAAAGACCCTAAGCCATGAATTGCGTACTCCCTTAGTTCCTATCTATATGGCAAGTGAGATGATTCATAGTGCTGTAGAAAGTTTTTCATTGGACGAGTTACGGCAGTTGAACCAAAGTATTCTAAATGGGGGACGACGCTTAAACCGTGCCGTAGACCAAACCATTCTCTACTTTCAGCTAGAAAGTGGCTTAATTAATGAAGAGGTTATCGCCCAGCTTTCTGAACCCATCAATGTGGAATCCTTATTGAACTTGGCAATTGAACAAGCGCGTAAGGAAGCAAACAAAAATCGTAGGCTGCCTATTCTGCTTACGATAACAGATTCATTTTGGGTGAAAGGTGTAGCGAATTTGTTGCAAAGTGCGATGACCGAAATCATCTTAAACAGCTTACAATACTCCTCAGCAAATGGTCGCGTTGAGATAGAAGTCATGCTTGATCCAAAAGATGGGGTCTTGCTTACCATTACCGATCACGGTATAGGAATCCCTACCAGCCAACTTGACCGCGTAACGGAACCCTTCACCCAGATTGACCGCGACTTACACGAACAACAAGGCTTAGGGTTAGGGCTAACCATTAGCCATCATATCATCACGCTTCACGGTGGGAAAATCGGTTTCAAAAGTTATCTACCTGTTGGCACGGTAGTATACGTCACCCTGCCACTGCATCATACATAACCGCTTGACACATGGGGCAGGGTTGAAGAACTCAACCCTGCCGTGTGTTGCCTCACCCCCCCAGCATGGACATCATACTTTGCCCAGCCAGAATCGTCCCATACGCCAACGCGCCAAAGTAGATCACCGTTGCCAGCATGGAGATGTATCCCCCCAACACCAACAAGCCATCCTTTTGTAACATGCCCAATGCCAAGAGCAAAATTGCCAACCCCGGCAAGGTGTTTGAGAAGGGAATCAACCCTAGTGGGAAAATGAGCAACACACCGCTAAAGGTCAATGCCAACCCCGTGACCAAGTTCCCCCGTGAAAAGACCTGCAAGCGTGGGTGGGTGATGCGGTCAATGCGTGCAAACAGGCTTAGTCCACGTTCCAACATGGGGACGAGGTGTTCACGCTGGATGGGCGCGTCAAGGATGCGCTTGGGCAAATAGGGCAAACGGTTGAGCGTCACCCCCACGCCGATCAAAATGATGACCGAGCCGAAGATGGTACTCACGCCGGGGATGGAAACGGGAAACAAAAAGGGGATCACCAAGATGGCGCAAAAGAACAATAGCCCCTGCTCCCCCACTAACTCCAACAACTCTCCCAACTTGATCTGTTGGCTGGTGATGCTATCTAAGGTTTTTTGTAGGGCTTGGGTTAATGTGTCGCCCGTATTCTTGAATTTCTGATCCATTGGTAGTATCCATTCTTGTTGATGATAACGTCCGTAAAGGGATTATTCTTGTGGAAAAAAAGGGTTTATGTAAGTGTGGCTTTATGAAAATGGATACAAACCGCCCCATTCAAAACATATATTGATTAGAAAGGGTGTGCTAGAATGAACGCAACGCACGCATGAAATTCATATCAAATTGCCTATGCCAACCCTAACCTGTGTCATTGAACGAATTACCTTCTTTAATGAAGAGAATGGTTATAGTGTCTTGCGCGTCACCCCCGAACGCCCCAAAGATGCCCCTGATGATGCTTATAACCAAGAGGGCATGGTGAATGTGGTGGGGGCATTACCGCGCTTGAGCGAGGGGGAGGTGATCGAATTTAGTGGGGATTGGGTGACAGACCCGCGCTATGGGATACAATTCAAAGCCGTTACCGCCGTTCCCATTTTGCCCACTAGCAAGCGTGGGATCACGCGCTATCTGTCGGACTTGGTGGATGGCGTGGGGAAAAAGACGGCGCAAAAGATTGTTGACCACTTCGGCGTGGATACGCTCACAGTCTTGAACACCACCCCCGATCGCCTGTATGAGGTGAAAGGCATTCGCACCGAGCAGGCAACGGACATCATCACCACATGGAAAGACACTCATGAAGAACGAAGCGTGATGATCTTCTTACAACAATATGGTGTCACCCCTAGCTTGGCTAAAAAGGTGTATGATGCCTATGGAACGCAAGCCATTCAACACGTGCAGGACAACCCCTACCGCTTGGCAGATGACATTTACGGGGTGGGTTTTCAGAAGGCGGATTCGATTGCCCAAGAGATGGGGATGAAGGTCAATAGTGCCGAGCGCGTGGGGGCGGGCTTACGCTTTGCCCTAGAACGCCTTGCGCTGGACGGGCACACCTTTGCCCCACGCTCGGTCTTGATCCAAACCACACAAGAGCTATTGCGCATAGACGATGATCCCGACTTGGTTGATATGGTGATTGAGCAAGAACTCCGCCAAAACCACATCTATAGCGAAACCCTCCAAACAACTGGCGGAGAGCTAGAGGCGATCTATACTTCGCTGTATTATTATAGCGAGCGCGGAGCAAGCCGCCTCTTGCAGAATCTCATCAAAGAGGACTCACGCTTGCTAAAGGGCACACCGCCCAACTTTGACCTAGACGCTCATCTGACGGGGTTGATCGACGATTTTGAGGTGATGCTTTCTGACCAGCAACTGGGCGCGGTGAAAGCTACCTTGCTCAACAAGGTTTCCGTACTAACTGGGGGACCGGGCACGGGTAAAACCACCACGCTACGGATGGTCATTGAAGCGGTGGAAGGGTTGAGGCATCGCGTAGAAGTTGCCGCTCCCACCGGACGCGCCGCTAAACGCCTGCAAGAAGCGACGGAACGCCCTGCCCGAACCATCCACCGCATGCTTGGTTTTCAACCGCACGGCGGGTTCACGCATGATGAGAGCAACCCACTTGAGGCAGATCTGCTGGTGTTGGATGAAACCTCGATGCTGGATTTGATCCTGTTCTATAACGTGTTGAAGGCACTTCCGCCTCATTGTCACTTGTTGCTGGTGGGGGATGTCGATCAGTTGCCAAGCGTGGGGGCGGGGAATGTCTTGCGCGATGTGATTGAGAGTGGCATTGCCCACGTCACCCGACTGGAGACGATCTTCCGCCAAGATCAGCGTAGCCATATCGTGCTGAATGCGCACCGCATCAATCACGGGGAGATGCCCCACTTGAACAATGAGAGCGACGACTTCTTCTTCTTTGGCGTGGAAGATGCCAACCAAGCTGGGGAGCGCGTGGTAGACGTGGTGGTGAACCGCATCCCCAACCGTTTTGGCTATGATCCCCTAGAAGATATACAGGTGTTAGCCCCGATGTATCGCGGGGTGGCGGGGGTGAATACGCTGAACGAACGGTTGCAAGCGCAACTGAACGGCGACCCGCGCTACTTTGCCATCAAGCATCGTGGGACAATTTTCCGCGTGGGGGATAAAGTCATGCAAACCCGCAACAACTACGACAAGGGCGTATTCAATGGGGATGCCGGACGCATCCATAGCATTGACGACGAAGAGAAAGAAGTGCATGTGTTGATTGACGGGGGGATCATCACGTATGAGTATAGCGAGCTAGACGACCTCATCTTGTCGTATTGCATCAGCACCCACCGCAGTCAAGGGAGCGAGTTCACGGTGGTGGTCATGCCCGTCTTAACGCAACATTACATGATGCTCCAGCGCAACTTGCTGTATACCGCCATCACCCGCGCCAAGAAGTTGGTGGTGTTGGTGGGCACGCGCCAAGCCATCGGTATAGCCGTCCAGAATAACAAAGTGACCGAACGCTACAGTGGCTTGGCAACGCGCCTTTCCGCTTGGTTACGATGAGCTTCTAAGTGGGAATGAACCCGTTTTGCTTGAGCCATTGCACAAGCTGGGGTTCGTAGGCTTCAGTAATCATTGACCCACGATTGACCCCTTGAGGGCTACGCCCCTTCTCAAGTGGGGTCGGTTCATACACGGGCAAGTCGCTGGCAGGCTCCGCCACAACCAATGTGGGAACGGACAAAAAGCCCGTCCAACTTAGCACCCGTTCTCGTGCTTCTGGGTCGCGGTCAATGTAGATTTCACGATAGGGGACGTTGTATTTGTGGAGAACGCGCGTTGCAATGAAAGCAAATGGGCAACCCCAACTACGGTTATACATCACCAATTCTTTATCAGTCATGTCGAACATGTCCTAAAATTGTATCAGCTTTGATTGGCATATTAGAGTAGCCGATGTCACCGCGCCTTACCCCAATTGCCGTAAACGCGCTTGTAACGAGGGGAGCATTGCTTCTTCGGCATACCAAAACGCGCCCTCATGCTCGTCAACAGTTTTACGCTTTGCGCTCCACTCGGTGATGTCAATGCGCATGACGGTGGTACGCGCGAGTTCTTCAGCCACAGGGGGGCGATAGTCCTCACCTGCTGACAGGTGCGGGGCGTATTTATCCAACATGGCTTGCAACGCTTGGGTAGATTCTGTCTCGTCCTCAATGATGCGCCCCTCACCAAACACAACCACGCCAGCATATTCCACACTGAACTCTAGTGCTTCTGGCGCGGGGAGGATGCGCCCCATCTGGGTGATGGTGAAGCACACCTTGGCATGCTGTTCAAGGTTGGCGCGGGTTCTGCCCACGCGGGCGGTATGAATGTACAAGCAATGTTGCGCTTCATCATAAACGTACAAGTTGCTATTCAAGAAGGGTTGCCCATCATGCACGGTTGCCATGATGCCAATTGCTGCGGTATGTAAAAACTGCTTGAGCCACGTTTCATCCTCTACCGCGCGGTCAGCACGGCGAACGTGCGTAGCTGGGAGGGTGCTATAATCTTTAGACATGTTGTTTCCCTGTGTGTTTAAGAACGATTTTCTAGGATAGAGGAAAAGGTATTTTACCACAAGTTCCACCTGAAACCGCCATAACTACCCCTACCATCCAAGCGTATTTTGGGGTATGCTTCTACGGCTTAATCAGTATTGGGATTTTTCGGGAGTGACTGTCATGCCCAATAAAAACAAAATCACCCAGAAAAAGCCGATGTTCGGTAACAATCGCCCCTTCTCTTTGAAGGCAACGCGGAAGAAGCAAAGCCCGAACCTCCAATGGAAGCGCATTTATGTGCCAGAATTGGGGCAACTGGTTCGTGTACGGATCTCTGCCAGCGAGCTACGCACGATTGACAAAATTGGTCTGCGTGAATTTTTGGCGCGTCAAGGTCGGACGTTAGAAAGCCTGCGCTACTAATCTCTGTTTGATCCGCACAACGACCGTATCGGCGCAGGCTGGCAATTGCCAGCCTGTTTTATTTCCGTAGCAAGTTGCTTATGGGCGTGTTTTCTGATGGGGAACTAAGCCCCCCTTCATGGTGTACAACCTGAAGGGGGGCAAGGTGATTTATTGGTTGCGCGAATAGTTGTAGACGGAAAGCGGAATGAACACAATCAAGATGCCTGCCACCCATAACAAGGCGGTTTGAACATCTTTATCAGAAAGCCCAACGAATGCGCGTAATGCCATCGCATCCAAGTTCGTGAAGCTCGGCTTTTCCCACAATAAGCCACGTACAGCATTGGTAGCAACTGAAATCGGTTGATTCTTGGCGAAACCTTGAAGCCAGTCCGGCATCGTGGAGACGGGAACGAAGACAGAACTAGCGAAGGTCGCCGGGAAAATCCAGATGAACCCTGCAACTTGTGCCACTTCAGGGCTCTTCACCAACAAACCGATATTGGCGGAAATCCACGTGAAGGCATACCCAATCAAGAACGCCAACCCAATCACCGCCAAAATCGCGCCGATCCCGTTTTCAGTGCGGAAGCCGATCAGCGTACCCACCGTCAACAAAATCAACGTGGTGAAGATGCCGCGGATGCTATCGGCTAGGGTGCGCCCAGCCAACACGGCGGCGCGTGACATGGGCAACGAACGGAAGCGATCCACCATCCCCTTGCTCAAATCATCTGCCAAGCCAACGGTGGTCTGTGTGGAAGCAAAGATGACCGTTTGTACCAAAATACCCGGAATGAGGTAGTTGATGTAATCAATGTTGCCGGGTGCGCCGGATTCAATTGCCCCACCGAAGACGAAGGTGAACAGCAACAAGAAGATGACCGGCTGAATTGCCGAGAAGAAGATCAAGCGTGGCTCACGGATGTAGTGAATCAGGTTGCGGCGCGTCATCACGAGGGAGTCATGAATTGTCCACCAGACGACGCGGAGGGGGGTAGCTTGTGGAACGGTCAGTTGAGACATGGTTAATCCTTAAGGTTTGCTATTGCCGGTCAATTGTAAGAAAACATCATCCAACGTGGGTCGTCCCAGTCGAATATCCACCAACTCCACGCCAGAGCCATCCAACGCGCGGATCACTTCCACCATGCTTTGCGTGCCCTTTTCAACAGGCAAGATCAAGGTGTTGGTGAGGGTGTCCACTTGGGGAGCCGTCTTGCCAATGGGGGCAATCAACTGGGCAATGCGTTCTAGCTGGGGGGATTCCTCAATTTGGAGGGTGATGGTTTCGCCCCCAATTTGAGACTTGAGTTCATCCGCTGTGCCCTCTGCTACGACCTTCCCACTGTCGATCAAGACGATGCGATCCGCCAAGAAATCCGCCTCCTCAAGGTATTGGGTGGTCAACAAGAGGGTTGCGCCATCTTGCACCAATTCCTTGATGAATACCCACAAATCGCGCCGAGTGCGTGGGTCTAAGCCGGTGGTCGGCTCATCAAGGATCAAGACGGGGGGACGGGCAACAATGCTTGCTGCCAAATCCAAACGACGACGCATCCCGCCCGAATAGGTTTTGACGGGGCGATCAGCAGCATCGGTCAGGCTGAAGCGTTGCAACAAGTCTTTAGCGCGTTGGCGTGCTTCGCGCCCGCCGACGTGATAGAGTTCCCCAACAAGCACCAAGTTTTCACGCCCGGTTAGCTGTTCGTCAACGGCGGGATATTGCCCTGCCAAGCCAAAAATGCCACGCACTTGAGCAGGATGCTCTAGCACGTTGATCCCTTGTATCGTAATTGTGCCGCTGTCGGGCTTCAACAAGGTGGTGATGATGCGCACGAGCGTGGTCTTGCCCGCGCCATTGGGTCCCAGTAACCCAATTACTTTGCCCTTCGGCACTTGCAAATTCATCCCGTTCAATGCTTTGACATTGTTATATGTCTTGTGCACGTCTTGGGCTAAGATGGCGTATTCTCCATTAACAGACATGGTTTCTCCTCATTGTGCTTATGCTTAAAAACGCACCCATCAATAAGAGATGCTATTTATCTTCACAAAGTTTTTTTAAGTAGTGTATCAAGGCGTGTTGTTCGGCTTCGGTCAAAGCAGAAAGCAACTCATGGATGGAGTGGTTACGCGCCAGACGTGCTTCTTTGACGCGCTCTTGCCCTTTCGGGGTGAGTTCAACCAATACGCTACGGCGATCCTCTGGATGGGGGACGCGCCGCACCAAATCATCGGACTCCATGCGATCGACCAATTGCGTCAGGTTAGAGCGTGAGGTATACAACGCCTCTGCCAATTGGCTAAACGAAAGGGGCTTTTGCGCCTCATCCAGTTCGTGCATGAGCCAGACATGGACGGGGGTCAAATCATACCCACGCAGATAAACCGATAAGTTCGCTATCAGTTTATTGCGCAATCGGTGGAAGGATTCCACAAACTGCTCTTCAAGGGGGGATGTTTCGCTAAAATCGTTCATATCTAAATAGTACATATATAAACTAAATGGGTCAAGGGGGTTATTGAAAAGTCTTTGTATTGCAAACGCGAAAATCATTGTAATGTATAACCAATAAACTTTTACATTGCATAAGGATTTGAAGGCATGACCAACATCAAACGTAGTGACGCGCTCGATTATCACCGTCAAGGCAGACCGGGCAAGATTGAAGTGAAGCCCACCAAGCCCCTCGCCACCCAAAACGACCTCAGCCTTGCTTATTCACCCGGCGTGGCGGATGCCGTTTTAGCCATTGATGTCGATCCGATTGAGGCGTATTCGCTCACGGCAAAAGCAAATTTGGTGGCGGTTGTTTCTAACGGGACGGCGATCTTGGGGTTAGGGGATCGGGGGGCGTTGGCTTCTAAGCCGGTGATGGAGGGGAAAGGAGTCTTGTTCAAGAAGTTTGCTGATATTGATGTGTTCGATATTGAACTGGATGCCCACACCATTGATGAAGTGGTCAATGCTGTCAAGGCGATTGCCCCCACGTTTGGCGGAATCAACTTGGAAGACATCAAAGCACCCGAAGCGTTTGAGATTGAAAAACGTTTACAAGCCATGCTAGACATTCCCGTCTTTCATGATGACCAACACGGGACTGCTATCATCTCTGGGGCAGCACTGATGAACGCCTGCGAAGTTACCAACCGCCAGCTTTCCAAGATCAAGGTGGTGGTGATTGGGGCAGGTGCGGCGGCAATCGCCAGCGCAAACTTCTATCTTGTGTTGGGCGTTCAGCGCGAAAATATCACGATGGTGGATTTATACGGCGTGGTGCGCTCCAATAGGCAAGAGGATATGGATCCATACAAGGCGCAGTTTGTGAATGATAGTGGCATCACCACGCTGGAGGAAGCACTAGAGGGCGCGGATGTGGTATTGGGCTTGTCAGCAAAGGGCGTGTTGAAACCGCACATGCTAGAGAAACTGGCACCCAACCCGATCATCTTTGCTATGGCAAACCCCATCCCAGAGATCATGCCCGACGTTGCTTTAGCCGCCCGCCCCGATGCGATCATCGGCACAGGACGGAGCGACTTCCCCAATCAGGTCAACAATGTGTTAGGGTTTCCGTTCATCTTTCGCGGTGCGTTGGATGTGTATGCTCGCCAAATCAATGAGCCAATGAAACTGGCGGCGGCAAAAGCACTGGCAGAGTTGGCGCATGAGGATGTGCCGGATAGCGTCTTGAATGCGTATAGCCTTTCTTCGTTGCGCTTTGGGCGGGAGTATTTGATCCCCAAGCCGTTTGATCCGCGTGTGCTGTTGTATGTTGCCCCAGCGGTGGCACGTGCTGCCATGGAGAGCGGGGTAGCACGGCGACACCTAGACCTTGACGTATACCGTGAGAGCCTGTTTGCACGTCAAGGCTATAGCCAACAATTCCGTAGCGACCTCATCACCCGTGCCAAGAACGGGGCAAAGAAGCGCATCCTGTTTGCGGAAGGCAATCATCACAAGATCATCCGTGCGGCGGCAATCATTGGGGATGAAGGCATTGCCGAGCCAATCCTGTTGGGCAATGCGGAAGAGATTCAACACTCGATTGATGAATTAGGGCTACACTTCACCCCACAAGTGATTGATATGAACAATGACCCCAACCGCCCCACCTACGTTGAGGCATTGTATAAACTACGTCAGCGGAAGGGTGTCACCAAAACGGTTGCCGACAGCATGTTACGAAGCCGTAACTACTACGGCGCAATGATGGTCAAAGCAGGTTTTGCTGACGTGTGCATCAGTGGGCTAACGTCAGAGTATCCTCAAGTGATCCGCCCTGCCTTGCAGATTGTGGGCACACAACCCCACATCAAGCATGCCAGCGGTGTCTATATGCTCTTGGTGAAAAGTCGCGTGTATTTCTTGACCGATGCCACCGTCAACATTGACCCAGACGCTCCCACCTTGGCGGAGATCGCCATCAATGCGGCGGACTTTGCCAACTCATTCGGCTTCAAGCCACGTGTGGCGATGCTCTCCTTTTCCAACTTTGGGAGCGCACCCCACCCCGACAGCACCAAAGTGCGCGATGCCGTCGCGCTCATTCACGAACGCCGCCCCGATTTGAAAGTGGATGGGGAGATGCAGGCGGATACTGCTGTAGTGGCAAACATCGTGGACGAACGCTACCCGTTCAGCACGGTGCGCGATGCTAACGTGCTGGTCTTCCCTGATTTAGGGAGTGCCAACATTGCTTATAAACTGTTGCACCACTTGGGGGATGCCCAAACCATTGGACCCATTTTGTTGGGGATGGGCGCACCCATTCATGTTTTGCAGGCGGGGGATGATGTGGAAGACATTGTTTCAATCGCCGCGGTGGCGGTGTTGGATGCCCAAAGTCGTACTTAGTCCTATACACTAATGCAACCCTAACCGATTTATGACCTGTTACCATTGGCGCGTAACAGGTCTTTCATTTATCCTGACCGCTATTCTCATGGTATTGAAAGCAGGATTGTAAGATTTTGAGCCGATCAAGTGATACCCTTTCTGAGTGGGTCGTCGCCCTTCAAAGCGATAATGTGGCACAACGACGCATCGCTGTGTTTGAATTGGCAAAACTTAAAAACCCGTTACTTGTCCCCAGCCTAATGGATGCCCTCAACGATCCTGATGCCAGCGTTCGGACATTGATTGCCACCGCGCTATCTGGGATTGGTGAGCCGTGCTTGGTTTATCTACAGCAACACCTAACGGATGAAGACCCTCGCGCTCGCATGGTGATTCTCACTGCCTTGCGCCACATGAAGGGGGTAGACGTTTTGGCGGAACTACGCCACTTTGCCCAAGATGAAGACCCGAATATACGCGAGATGGCACAGCGTGCGCTCAAGGAGCAAGAAGAATGAATCCCAGTTAGGGGCATTGCCAAAAATTCAGCATAGCCTCATCGGTTGTCCATGCTATAATTTGCCATTTCAGTTGGGGGATATGATTTTCCTCAACATACGATCAACTAACGCAAGGACAGCAAAGCACATGACTGGCTATAAAGCTCCCTCTGTTCCAATAGATTCCCTCTCCCTTTCGGTTATTATCCCTTGCTACAACGAGCTTCACACCATTGAAGAGATTTTAGCTGTTGTGCTGGAACAACCCACCGTTAAAGAGGTGGTGATTGTGGATGATGGCTCTACAGATGGAACACGCGACATTCTTAGACGACTTCAAACTGAATTAGCAGACCAACCCGTCAAGATTGTGTTCCATGAACACAACCGCGGCAAAGGTGCCGCGCTGGTGACGGGATTCCAACATGCCAGCGGGGATGTCTTGGTCATTCAAGATGCGGACTTAGAATATGACCCGCGCGAGTACATTGATTTAATCCGCCCCATTGCCGAAGGTCGCTCCCCTGTGGTGTATGGTTCGCGCTTCTTGGGCGGTCCACGCAAGGCGATGAACTTTTGGAATATGGTTGCCAACAAAGGGTTAACCCTTGCCACCAACCTTCTCTATAACGCGATCTTAAGCGACATGGAAACCTGCTACAAATGCTTCCGCCGAGAGGTGGTAGAGGGCATGAACATTCGCGCACGTGGGTTTGAGTTTGAGCCGGAGTTCACCGCCAAAGTGTTGAAGAAGAAGATTCGCATCTATGAAGTGCCCATCAGCTATAACGGGCGCGAGTATGAAGAAGGCAAGAAGATCAAATGGACGGACGCGCCCATCGCCCTATGGACGCTGTTTAAGTATCGCTTCGTTGACTAAGCAAGCAGGGGTGGAGAAATCCACCCCTACCCACCCTTCTACTTGACACGACGACGCAACAGGCGCATCGCCACCACCAACAAAACCGCCCCAGCAAAAGCAGAAACAATATCCTCTAGCGAGATTTGGAAGTTGAACGGGAGGGTGAGATCCAAGAAGCTAAACACCACGCCCCCGATGATTGCCCCGATTAACCCGATGGCGAGGTTGGCACCCGCCCCAAAGCCCTTTTGGTTGAGGGTGAGCAATGCCCCCGCGGCGTTGCCTGCCATGCTTCCAACAATCACCCACACAATGAGTTGATCTAATGTAATTGTCATGTTAAGGAATCCTTTCCGTTTTTTATCCTATGATAACTGCATCAAAAGTTTTACGAAACGGAATCCTAATCCAGTCTCTCAGATTTGGTGGGCAAAATTGGGTTGAGAAATTCAAATCCTTGCTGTGCCAGTTTGCGCTTTTTTGTTGTAAACTCATGGGCAATATTCAAGAACATAGGGAAGGATGACTCTTATATGCAACCCGGAATCCCGCGTGCGGTCATCGGTGGCATCCTCGGCTTTTTAGTCGGGTTTGCTATTGTGGTCGCCTTGCGTATTATGTTTGGTTTTGAACCGTATTGGAAACTTGGCTTAGGGATCGTTTTGGCAACCTTCACCTGCGCCTTCGGCTTTATCTGGGGTATGGGCGCGTTCGACGCTAAAATGAGCGCACACCCCGATGACAGCGTGCCCCAGCCCACATTAGAAGAGCAGGCACTGCAAGCAGGACCGCTTGGCATTTTGACCAATACCACTTGGTCTATTGCCTTCTGGACGTTATTGGTTGTTCTAGGGGTATTCGCCCTAGCACAAATTCCGGGCGTGGGCTTAACCGTCACGCGCGTGCCGAACGCCAGCGTGAGCGCGATTGGCACGTACACCCTCCAGCTATTCGGTGGGGAGATTGTGGTCAATCAATTGGTTGTGTTGGCAGGGTTCATCGCCTTCACCATGTTCTCCTTGTTCATGGCAGCAGGGGCAATTGGCTTCTTGTTAACCTCCCTCAATCAAGAAGTGGAAGTGGCACGTAAAAGCCCGAATGTCGATTTTAGCAAACCTGCCGAGAATACCCCTGCTTTGTTGCAACGGGTGGCAAGCCTAGCCGGAAATCTTGCAGAGCGCATTGACACCAAGCCCGACACGACAACAACCGCTGTCGTACACAAGGAGGATAACTAACATGAGTGATGCACCGCGCGTACAACTCTTCGTTACCGAAAGCACAGAACACGATCATCACGAGCACGACGACCACCACGCTGTCACCCCTGCCACGCTGGAGAATGTGAAGTTTGCCACATGGCTTTACATTGGGTCAGAGATCATGATCTTTTCCGCCATGTTGGTGGCATACTTGGTCTTTCGGATTTTCAATTGGGAAATCGTTAAAGAAGCAACTGAACACCTTAGCATCACCTTGGTCAGCTTGAACACCTTCATTCTGTTGGCAAGTAGCTGGATGATGGTCATGGGCTTACGCGCCATTCAAAACGGAAGCAACGCTGGGCTAGTGCGTTGGATCAGCGGAACAGTGGTTTTGGGCGCGATCTTCGTTGGGCTTCAGGTGGTGGAATATGCTGAACTGGTTCATCACGGAATCGTTCTGACGGGTGGTGAGGGCTTATCTCGCTTTGGGATGCGCTTCTATGCACCCACTGCTTTTCACGGCGCACATGTCATCATCGGGTGTTTGTGGGGCTTATGGATCATCGCTCGTGGTGCACGCCAACAGTTCAGCGCAGAGCGTTACGTCAGCGTCGAAGTGTTCGGCTTGTACTGGCACTTTGTTGATGTGGTCTGGATTATTTTGTTCACCTTCATTTATTTGATCTAAGCGAGCGGATGCGATGTCTCACGATACACACACCCACGAAAAGCACGCGGTGAGCGATACCGCGAATGTATTTGGGCGTACCATCACTGTACCGGGGGGAATGTACTCGGTGGTGTTGGGCGTTCTTGCCGTCATTACTATGATTGAGGTTTTGCTTTCTGAAGTACCCTTCCCCAATGTGATTAAGTTCCCCATCTTGGCGGCACTCTCCATTGGCAAGGCAATTCTGGTGGTGATGTTCTATATGCACCTGAAAGACGATAGCCGTATTTTCATCTGGGCGATTGGGATGCCGTTGGCAATGGCAGCTTTAATCATTCTCTTCTTGTTAGGCATGGATCCGATTTTATACGCTGGGCAACTGAATCCCTAGTCTTGCCCCGTTGGCTTATGGCAAGGGGGGGTAGCACTCCCCTGCCATAAACTGTTATAGAAGTTCCTCAAATACATCTTTAAGAACAGCCTCCAAATCTAGTTTTGAAAATTCCTCAATGCTTCGATGTGGTACATTCAAAGTTTCCAATATAGATGATAACTTCATATATCCTTTGTGATTACGCAGTTCTACCCAGTAGATTCCCCGTAAGGAAAGTTGTTCTTTGTTACGCTCCGATAAAGTATCAGCAATAAAAATTGCACTATCGCGGGCAATAACAGCATCTGCACTTTCGGGATTACCCTTTCCCATAAGTTTCACTTCACACAGTAAAGGTTTTTGATCTTTATCAAAGAAATAGAAATCTACCTCGCGCCCTTCTGCTGTTAGACCTTTGAGAGCGTAATAATCAGGAGGTACTTGTAGCAGTTTTGCAAGAGCGAGCATTAAAGGTAATTCCACTTGTTTACCGACTGTACTCCATGCTCCGCCTCGCAATTGTGCACGCTTAACAGCTAATGTATTGATAATTATTAGACTCTCCGTTAAGTTAAGGTCTACACTCACACCTTGAAACTTAATGGTAAGCTGTATTTCAATATCGCTGTTACGATCAGACAAAAGATGAATATATTCCAGCAATGATTCATAGTAGTTTTCTGTAACATCTAAAACAATACTTCTACTGGTTGACTGGTAAATATTCCCGATTGTTTTTCTATTTAAGCCTGAATGAATAATCAGATCGTCACTTGAACGGTTTGGGTTCAAAAAGTGTTCTTTATACCAATCCACATCAATGGCTTGATTACGAAATTTAGCAGAGACGATCTCTTTGAAAAAATCAATTGCGAATTGCAAAAATTCCACATTGATAATCGCCACAATATCCGTGCGATAATCTTCGCTATTTAATAGCTTATGGATAATGATCCCAGTAATCTGTTGGTTTAATCTCATCATTGAATCTCTTGGATAAGTTCCTCAAGGGTGTAGTAACGCGGTGAGCGAGACTGGAATAACCCAGCATTGGGCGAAAGCGTTTCTTTCATGTGTTCAAAGTAGACGGGGTTTAGCTCGGTCAAAAAGAAATAACGCTCTAGGTCAAGCGCGGCTTTCCCCATTGTTCCGCTTCCACCAAACGGATCAAATACCAAATCCCCTACATAAGAATAGTAGCGAATGACCCGATGACATAGTTCCCTAGGGAAAATAGCGGAATGAACTTTGTCATGCGCAGGATCAACTTCCCACACGTTGGAAGTCTCAAACGTTCCTAGCACCTTGCTTGCTTCCACCGTTTCCTCATCATAGGCTTGGATGTTCCAATCAATCAAACGCGGAGAGGATTTGCGATAGACCATCAAGTATTCAGTAACCGTGTTAGGCTTGTATGCCAATGGCTTACGATGTTGAGCAAAGCCACCCACCCGATTCTTAACGCTGTACTCTGGCTTCACCCACACAATATCATCAATGAACTCCCAGTCTGAACGCATCAAGCGTGCGTGCAAATCAAACGGAATGGGATAGCGTTTGCTGGAATAGTCACGGCTGATACGGGGAATGATGATCGGCGACGTATTGACGATGAGATAGCGTCCTTCTTTGGTGATGCGGTGGACTTCTTTGAAGACCGCTTCCAGAAAATCAAGGTATGCCTCATAGCTGGCATAGATGGAATAATCACGCGCGTTGTAATAAGGGGGAGAGGTAAACGTGAGATGGACAGAACCAGATGGCACAATCGGTAAAACATTCAGCACATCCCCCAACACAACTGTGTTCTTCAAGAAATCAGGAGAGGCAGGATGATCTGTTTCAGATTGAGCAACGCCGTTGAAGGTGCGTTTGATGATTTGCTGGATTTGCTCATTGGGATGGTTGAGGATGGGTTCAATCCAACTCGGTAGGTCAGGGTTGCCCTTGAAGACCAATAGCCCACGCAACGCCTGCATGACCACCTTGGGATCAGGGTCGTTCATGAAGTGGCGCAGATATACAATCCCCTCTTGGGTGCGCATGCGCCCAATGGCAGAAACCGCCTCGCGCCTGACCATAGAATCGGGATCGCGTTGGGCAATTTCAAACAAGGGGACAAGGTAGGGGAGGTACGTCAGCTTGCCAATATTTTTAACGGCTAAGTAACGAATATCAGGATGAGGATGATATAGATGGGGGAGCAATACGCTCGCATCAAAGCCTTCGGGCAAGCGTCCCAAATTCTCCAAGAGTGGCTTCAGTTCGGCAGTAGGTGACTCCATCAGTAACCTATACAGGCGAGGAAGATCGTTTGCCTTCCATTCGTCAATCTGAGTTTTGGGGATCATGTTCTATTCCAACAAGCAGTTCAATGGATAACGTAATATGTCTCTACTGAACACCCACACTAGCAACAATGTGGGTGGTTTAAGCAGGATAAGCGAGAGGATGAAGCAATATGCCCCACCCTTAGCGCGTGAGTTCCCAAGCGAGGTGAGAGATTTCGGGGACGATCAATTTCTCAAAAGCGATTTGCACCGCGTTGGTGCTTCCCGGCATGGAAAAGATGACCTTCCCGCGATATACGCCACCGGTTGCACGTGAGAGCATCGCCGCCGCCCCCACTTCAGCAAAGCTCAACATGCGAAACAATTCACCAAAGCCCACCAACGTTTTTTCTAAATGCTGGGAGATCACATCATAGGTGGTATCGCGCTTGGTGATGCCCGTGCCCCCATTGAACAGGGCGATCTGCAAGGTGGGGTGTTCGGCAATGATTGCCAACATGCGCTCAATCTCGCTGGGTTCATCCTTCACAATGTGATAGAAAACCACCTGATGCCCTAGCTCGTTCAAGCGTGCCGAAAGGTAGTGGTGATTGCCGTCCGTTTCGGGCGTGCGCGTGTCGCTCACGGTGATGATGGCAAAGGAGACCGAACGCTCTCCAGCTAGGGCGCGGTGATCGGTTGCGCCCATGATTAGCTATCCTCGCGGGAGCCGGAGGCGCGTTGTTCTAGGTTATCCAACATCAACAGCCACTGTTCAGCCTGATGATAACTGGAGTTGTTGCTTTCGCTTGCCGCTTGTCGAAAGGCATTCACCCATTGGGGACTACCGAACAAGCGCACAGCAATCCAACTTGAGATGGCATCGGGCATCTCATCATTCTCAATGATGCCATCTGCCAAACGCTTCAATTCTTTTAAGAGCGGATCCGTCGCAATCACCATCTTAGGGTTGCGTTGCATTCTAATGACCACTTGCTTGGCAAGATCATCCAACTGAAGGCGTTTGACGGTATCGGTAATGGTCTTCTTTTCGGGCATGGGCTTTTCTACCATTCACTCAATCTATATACAACTTAGGGGACGTTATGCCCCAATGAGGCGACTAAAATTCTAAACCATTGCTGACGGCTAAGGGTTAACTCCGTCGCATCTAACGCGCTTTGCAGGCGTTCGATCTTGCCACTGCCGGTGATGATGGTTGGGTTGGAGGGATGTTGCAAAATCCATGCCAACGCCACGCTATCTATATCGCGTGCTTCCACTTCATGGGCAACTTCCTGCAATACAGTAGCCACCCGTTGCGCTTGGGGATCGGTTGCACCAAACAACCGCCCACCCGCCAGAGGAGACCAAATCATCGGGGCGTAGGGGCTTAACAATGCTTGATCGAACGTGCCATCATACATGGGATCAAGATGCAAAACCGAGAACTCCACTTGGTTAGTGACCAAGGGGAAATCAAGATACGCTTCTAACAAGGTGAACTGGCTGGGCGTGAAGTTGCTCACCCCAAAGTGACGCACCTTGCCACTGTTGCGCAATTGATAGAATGCTTCGGCAATCTCGCTGGGGTGCATGAGCATATCTGGGCGATGTACCAAGTACAGGTCAAGATAGTCTGTGTGCAAGTTAATGAGCGATTGTTCTGCCGAACGGATAAGATGTTCAGCGGTGGTGTTGTAATGGTTCACCACAATATCGGGGCGGCTGGGGTGCATCAGTTGAATCCCCCCCTTCGTCACCAATTGCATCTGATGGCGCAAGGCAGGCTCTAAGCGCAAGGCATCCCCAAATAGGGCTTCATTGCCGTAGCCACCGTATATGTCGGCGTGGTCAAATGAGGTCAACCCCATCCCCATGACCTGCTTAATCCAGTCCAGCAGTGCCTGCCCACGCATTCCCCAAGAGTCCAAGCGCATCATGCCGGGAATAATCTGTGTGAGTTCTAAACCTTGTGGGCTAAGTTCAATCATTCGCATTCCTAGACGTTCCTAACTATCCTACTTTGAAAGGATTCTTTAACCTAATTTGACCCTGATTCTATCATGAACTGTGGGTTTTGAATTATTAAATCACACTTTTCTTACTATGTATGCACAAGATCAGGTACAATGCGAGCCGTGTTTTGGTTGAGTTTTAGGGAGATTATTCATGCGCATCTTAATAAGCAGTTTGCTTCTATCGGGATTATTGATGGGATCAGTGGCGTTTGCCCAACAAACCACCCCACCCTTTGAAGCAGTGGAAACGCTGGTGGTAGAGGTATTGGAAACCTACCCCCATGACCCCTTGGCGTTCACGCAAGGGTTGCTCATTCATGAGGGAGTCTTTTACGAAAGCACCGGTCAATATGGTGAATCTGATATTCGTAGCGTCAACATTGAAACGGGCGAAGTGTTACGCCAGTTCGCGCTTCCGGAAGAAATCTTTGCCGAGGGCTTGGCGCGGGTGGATGATCGCCTGATCCAGATTTCATGGCGCGAACAAGGCGCGATTGTCTATCAATTGGAAGCTGGCGCGAACGAAGCCACCTTCGTTCCCGATTCCATTCTGCCCTATACAGGTGAGGGGTGGGGATTGTGCTATGACGGGAGCAACCTCTACATGAGCGACGGGAGCAGTGCGCTCACCGTGCGCGACGCAACCACGTTTGAACCCCAAGCGCGGATCGCGGTTACGCTGTACGGGTTGCCCGTCGAAAACCTCAACGAGCTAGAATGTGTGGGGGAACATATCTGGGCGAATGTGTGGATGACCGATACCATCGTGCGCATTGACAAAGCCACTGGGCGCGTGGATGGCGTGGTGAACGCCAGCCAGCTTTTGGATGAGGCAACGCGCAACAGCTTAGACGGGAACGCCGTCTTGAATGGTATCGCCTATGACTCTGAACAGGACAACTACCTCATCACGGGTAAACTGTGGGCAAGCATGTTCCGCGTGAACTTCGTCCCTGCCACAGAATAACACCGCACCAACGCGGTTGGACGGTCATAGATTTGAATCGTCCAACCCACGCGCGGATGCGGTAAGAGTTTGGTTTGACTTTGGTGGTTGTGCTTGCGGAGGGGAACGCAATGCGTAAGATCAAGGGGAAAGCGTTGTGCAAAAAGAGATTAGGATTCATCATGCGCCGTTTGCTTCTGATATTGATTGTCGCATTTTCGTTCGTTTCATCGGCTTTCGCACAGGATTTATTTCAAGATGGGCGATTGAACACGGATGTTGCCGCCCCGATTATTTTGTACTGTAGCACCAATAACGACGGCATTGAGGCGTACATCCCCAAAGCGGACGCAGATGCCAGCCGTTTCTTGTTGCGTGCCACCCGTGCCCAAATTGAACTTGCCCTTGCTCAAGCAATCAACAGCAACGCGCCCATTCTCATTACAGCAGGATCGGCGGGGTCGTTCTTGTATGCTTATGCAGACCGCACCCTCACCTTCACCAGTCGTGGGCGCAACTATAGCACCAGCGTTTCCGCTACAGTTTGTGGCACATTCACGCCAAACTTCTTCACCGCTAACCAAGTGCCAGCGGTGGTCATCACCACTCCAAAGCCGAACGCCTCCACCTCCAGCACCCAAGCCACCCCAGCGACACCCAGCACGGGCAGCCGCACTTATACGGTGCAAAAAGGGGATAACCTCTTCCGCATCGGGTTACGTTTTGGCGTGCCCTACCAACAGATTGCCACCGCCAATGGCATCACTGACCCCACTAAAATATCAGTTGGGCAGGTACTTACCATTCCCTAGACTAGACAACCAACGATCTGCCCTCAACAATACAAGCAAATCGTTACTCATTGCGGAGTGTCTCTCATGGTTCGTCGTGTCTTACTCATTCTCATCAGCATCCTTGTGAGTGGGGTGCTGATGTGGTTCGCGCTTAGAAGCATTGACCTACAACAAATCTATGCCAGCCTCATCACCGCCAATGGCTGGCTTCTGCTTGCATCGTTCGTGATGGCGATCTTGTCGCTTTGGACGCGCGGTGTGCGTTGGCGTGGGTTGGTCAACGACCAGCTATCCACCGAACGCGCCTTCTACATGTTCTCAATCACCATGATGCTCAATCAGCTGCCGCTACGCTTGGGCGAGGTGGCGCGGTCAGTGTTGGCGCAGCGCGAGGGCATCCCCATTGCCACCGCCGCCACCAGCATTATTGTAGAGCGGTTGCTGGATTTGGTCTTCGTCTTGAGTTTGTTGGGGGTGTGCTTCACGCAATTGACGGAAGTTCCGCTAGAGATCGCGCTCACGGTGCGCACGCTCAGCGTGTTGGCGGTGGTGGGCTTTGGAGTCTTGCTGGCGTTCGCACGGTATCGCACGCTTGCCCATCACATCCTGACTTGGTTCTTGAACCGTCTCCCCTTCCTCAAGCGGTTGCACCTCACCGAGTTGCTCGATCATGTGTTGGATGGCTTACAACCGCTCACGAATTGGCGCAAGTTCCTCTTCGCTGTGACGTGGACGCTCATCTCATGGGGCATCTCGATTGTCACCATTTACTTGATTCAAATCTCGGTGCAAGGCGTGCCGTTGGATACGTGGCTTTTGAGCGGTTTAATCGCCTCGCTTGCCTCGCTGGCAATCGCCGTGCCGTTATCGGTTGCTTCGGTGGGTCCGTTAGAGAATGCGGTATTGGCGGCGGGCAACCTATTGGAGTTCAGTGCCACCACTTCTTTGGCGATGGGGTTATTGTTTCATGGCGTAAGTGTTGCCACGTATTTAGTGTGTGGTACGCTTGGCATCGTTCGGATGGGTGTCACCCTTGGAGATGTTATGCAGGAGAAAAAGTAAGATGCCATTTGCACAGTTAGCAGATTTTAAGATGCACTATGAAGAGATGGGAACGGGCGTTCCGTTGATTGCTATTCATGGTTGGCTTGGGACGGCACGCACCGACTTAGGGCATGTGATGGACTGGTTAGCACAAAGCCACCATGTTTACGGTGTCACCTTGCGAGGCTATGGCGAGTCCCGCCCCCCTCAACGCGACTTCCCCAGTGATTTCTATGAGCGCGATGCCAGCGACCTACTGTCCTTCATGGACGCGCTCAACATTGAACAAGCGCACGTCTTCGGCTATTCAGATGGGGGAGAAGTGGCGTTGATCGCAGCAGGACAACAACCCACGCGCTTTCTTTCGGTGGCAACGGTTGGCTCGGTAGGGTACTTTGGGGCAGGCATGCGCCCCGTTGCCCAACGCAACGCCCCCGCCACCTTCTTAGAAAATGATCCAGAGTTGATGGCGCGTCATGGGATCACCAACGCCAAGCAGTTTGTTGGGCAATGGATCCGCGCGATTGTCCACATGATTGATGCGGGAGGGGACGTTAGCGTGCGCTATGCCCCACAGATGACCATGCCCATTTTGATGATGCTGGGGGAAGAAGACCGCTTGAACCCACGCGAATATGGAGAGAAGTTCATCCAGAAACTTCCCCACCACAACGGCAAATTAGCCATGTTCGCCTGTGGGCATCCCATTCATGACCAACAAACGGATGCCTTCCGCAAAGTATACGGCGACTTCTTACGCGGTTAACGCCATGTGTCACGTGTTTTCATTCGGGACGCTTTGCGCTTGGTCAGTCTTCTTGGGCATGAAGCGCGATACAACCGTCAGAAAGTCTTGTGGGTCAAACGGCTTGCCAATGAACGCATCGCACCCAAAGCGACGCGCCACCATGCGCTCCATCTGGCTCACTCGCGCTGTCACAGCAATGATCGGCGGGGCGGAGTCCATGCCCAATTGACGGCGCAAAACCAGAATGAGGCTTCGCCCGTCAATATCGGGCAAGTCAAAGTCTAGCAAGATCACGGCGGGACGGTCTGACCGTGCCGCCCGTGTTCCCTCCAGACCACGGTCATAGTGCTTCACCTGATACCCCTCTGTTTCTAACAAGCGAGTCATCATGGTGGCATTCTCATGATTATCTTCAATGAGCAAAATATGACCTGTCATGCTTAAAAACCTTCTTTCAATAACTACATTTTATTTAGCGTAAGAACTGTTGGAGTGCCCCTGCCAGACGATCAATGGTGAAGGGTTTGGTGACGACAGAATCAAAGCCGGCTTCAAGGCAGGCGTTGGTTTCGTCCGCGCTGTTGAGGGCGGTTAAGGCAATCATGGGTTGTTGATACCCTTGATCGCGCAGGTAACGCACCACATCTACCCCCACACGCTCACCATCTATCAGAATATCAGCAATCAACAAATCTGAATGGGGGATGATATTCCAAACTTCATCTACCTTTGCCACCAGCGCGATTTGATGCCCCTCGCTTTGGATATAACGGGAGACCAAATCTGCATCATTGGGATTGTCTTCAAGGTACAAGATATTCATTTATGCACTCAATGTCCTTCTTAGAATGAGGTTTTTGATTTGTGAAACCACTTGCTTAAGGTTATCTGTTACGGGCAACTGATAGAGCGATTGTGCCCATTCTTGGCGTTGTCCAAGAACAGCAATGGGGATGGTGTAGGTATCGGGGTCACTCTTAAGGGATTCTACCAGTGTCTGCATGCCTTGCACCATATCAATGACAATGAGATCCGGCAAGATAGCCGTTGCCACATCCAACGCATCCGTGAGGTCTGCATCAAAGACAACATGATCTTCTGCCTCCAGCAACTCGCGTAGCGTGATGCGCGATTCAGAATCCCCCATGACCAACAAGATATTCCGTATCATGGGGGTAGCATCAAAGACCCCTAACACCGTGTAGGGCGTGGGTTGGCTATCATCGGACTGGGAAGACTGGATTTGTTCGGCAGTGGCAATTGGCAGGATGAACGAGAAGGTGCTACCCAAGCCAACCGTGCTTTCAATCATCAGGAGCGAGCCGTGCATCTTTGCCAGTTGCTGACTGATGTCTAGCCCCAAGCCCGTGCCTTTGGTTTGGTGTGACTTTTGCACTTGCTCAAAGCGATCAAAGATGGTGGATAGTTTTTCGTTGGGAATCCCAATGCCGGTATCGGTGACACCGATATGAACCGTGTTGCCTTGCACCTCTGCCCACAATGTCACCGATCCTGAATCGGTATACTTAATGGCATTGGACATCAGGTTCAGCAAGATTTGGCGAATGCGCGTGGAATCTCCCCATACCATCGGTATGCTCTCAGGATAGTCGGGGCGGATGGTGATGGGCTTATCGCGTAGCAAGCCTACCGACGTGGCGATTACCCCACGAAACATCTCCGTTAGCTCCACTCCCTCAAAAATGAGTTCTAGCTTGCCGGCTTCAATCTTGCTCAAGTCCAGAATATCGTTGATGAGCGAGACGAGATATTGCCCATTGGTTAAGATGTTGGCAACATCCGTGCGGAAGACCTCTGGTAATGGGGTATGCTGATACATCTGGGGCATGTGTAACATTGAGCTACTATAGCCGATGATGGTATTGAGCGGGGTGCGCAGTTCATGGCTGGTGTTAGAAAGGAAGGTAGACTTGGCATTGCTGGCATCGGACGCAATTTTACGCGCTTCTTCAAGTTGCGTGTTCAACCCGTTTAAGCGATCATTCAAATGCTTTAACTCTCGGCTTTGCGAAAAGAACGAGTTCGCCAATTGCATCTGTCGCTCTTGAGAATCCAACGCCCATTCCACCCAACGCACGTACTGACGGAACACCAGCCATTGCATCGCATAGAACCCACCCAACAGCATCAACATGGTGAGCGTGAAGGGCAAATCTAAGACAACCCCTGACGGAGCGAGATTGAGCAAGATGACCAACCCCATCAAACATGCTGTCACCCAGCGCGTAACCTCTATGCCGCCCAACCAAATCGCCAGCATTTGAATGAGGAACAACCCCACCAAAGCGTGCGGTGGCAAGCTGAACACATAATACAAGTCGGCGAATGCCAGTATCAAACTAACCAAATACAAGGAAATGACCACGCGCCCTGAAATCCAGTTGAGCAACACCAACGCCACGCCAGAGGAAACCGTCAAGTAGACCAGCGTCCAGATCAAGAAAGGGTCACGCCGTGAAAAGGTAAATTGAATCAAGGTGATGATGAGCAACCCTAGCCCGATTGTCCATAACAACGCGCGGAAAGACTGTAGGCGTATATCATTGATGTCATCATAAATGGGGTTGGTTACACGTTGCATCATCTATCCTAAGTAGTAACAACCAATATCATTATCAACTAAACTACTATGTTACAAGATCGTTTGCCTTCTGAAAATATTATAACATTTTCCTTAACCTAATTCTACTGTTAATGTATATAAATTTTATAACATATCCTATACTGATAAATTCGCACCCACAAAAATAGTTGCCTCAAAACTGACGCTCATCTTTTATATTTAGCGATATGATGGGGACAAATAATCCTAAGCGATTGAGGAGCAAAAGTACATGAATACCAACGAGTTTTATCAAGCATTGGTGGACAAAAATTCAGACTATGAAGGGGTGTTTTTTGTAGGGGTCAAAACGACCGCCATCTTTTGCCGCCCAACTTGTACCGCTAGAAAACCCAAGCCACAAAACTGTTCGTTCTTCTTGAAAGCAGAAGATGCCTTAGCGGCTGGATTTCGCCCGTGCAAACGGTGTCAACCGTTGCGCTACCCCAATAGCGAGAATGAGGTGATCCAGTTGCTCCTGCAGGCATTAGCACAAGACCCCCTCAAACGCTGGCGTAACGAGGATATTCAACAGTTGAGTGTTGACCCATCTACCGCACGCCGTCACTTCAAGCGTCGCTTCGGCATGACCTTTAGCGAGTATGCCCGCACCTATCGTATGGGCTATGCTCACCAGCAATTGCAAGGAGGCACATCGGTGATGGATGCACAGGTGCAACTTGGTTATGATTCCGCCAGCGGATTCCGTGAGGCGTTCACCAAGATTGTGGGCAATCTCCCCTCACAAACGCAACAAACCAACGTATTGTATTCGGCATGGGTAGATACGCCTTTGGGTGCCATGGTTGCCTTAGCGGATGAAAGCGCACTCATGCTACTGGAGTTTGTAGACCGTGATGGGCTAGAAGCGGAAATCCGCAACCTGCAGAAAGCATTGGGCTATGGCGTGGTGACGGGAGAGAACGTCGTCTTGCAACAGTTACGTGATGACCTTGCCCGATATTTTGACGGGACGCTCCATGACTTCACCACGCCCTATCAAGTGGTGGGGACGGATTTCCAAAAACAAGTTTGGGCGGGTTTAGCCACCATCCCCTATGGCGAAACGCGCTCCTATCGAGACATGGCAACCGCGCTGGGCAACCCCGCCGCCGTGCGAGCAGTTGCCCGTGCCAACGCCAGCAACAAACTCGCCATCATCATTCCGTGCCACCGTGTGATTAGCTCTAGCGGTGAACTCGCAGGATATGCTGGGGGCGTGGCGCGTAAGCGTTGGTTGCTGGAGCATGAACGCCTTCCCTCCCTGTAAACGAGAGTGGATCGCGCGGGTGATTCGGTGGAGAACACAACACAAATTTAAGGGTGTGCAAGGGGATAGTTTGCTATAATTCTTGCGAGTCGTAATCTGAAGGTGACGGAACGGAAACCTGCTTGCATGAATATTGACATGTATCTTGAAATATCCTTCGACAACGTAGGACTACGCGATTCGCAAAAGCGGTTGAAAGAGATCATCAAAGAAGTAGCGATTGATCCGATAGAGGATTTCCAAGAGCTAGAAGGGAACTTTGAATCAGCTGAGCAAATCGTCTCCCAACGGGTTGCTAAGGTGATTGGGTATTGGGCAATCAACAAGCCAGACCCGATTGTCACCCCACCCCGTCTGAATGACAAGATGAGTCGCATCACCAACGCTACCCGTGAAGATATTTCACTAGAGGATTTTTACACCCGTCAAGTTGAAGATGGTGTTCGTAATCTCAAAAATATCTTCTATTTTGATGTTCCAGAGGATTATGCCCCCTCCCCTGATGATCTTGAATTGGTGTTGTTGGAGCTAGAAGAGCAACTCAACGCCCCAAAGGAATCCAACAGGGTAGAAGAACAGAAAGCGAGCGATCCCTTCCCACAAGAAACCGCCAGCTTGAACCGTCGCCTACAACGCAATCCAGAGATGGAGGCGGTGGTGGAAGTCTTCGGGCAAACGCAGGCGGAGAAAGTTGTCTCTGCCCCCATCGCGCCCGCACCACGCATCCAGCCCGTTGAGGAGGCAACGCCCCGTCAACCTGCTCATACGGTTCAACCCCTTGTTGAACGCGCCCCTGCCCAGCCTCGTGAAATTGTGGTGACGCACCAACAAGAGATCGAAATCCCCAGCACGCCCCCACGCACCGAAATGCAATCTAACGTGATTAACATATCAGCGGAACAGACGTGGCAGATGATCTTCGGCTTGATGGGCTTTGGCAGTGATTACATCCAAAACAAGATGCTCCCACGCTGGAAAGATTCCCCGGATACATTTGATAAAGACCGTCGCTTTTTATATGGGGTGTACTTACAAGCGATTCGCAATGCCACAGGCAATCAATACGCCGCCGGCAATTTCCTATTCAGTGACCAACAGGTGACGGTTGACCAACTCTGGCAACATTATTTTACTGACCTCGCGCAGAACGTTGGACCCTTGTTAACGGCGGCACAACTGGATGCGGATGTAAATGATCCATGGTGGAAGCGTATACGCAAATGGATTACCGAACGCTCCAAGCAGATTTCACCCGTTTGGATATTGGCACTGGGCATTGCGATGATCTTTGATGGGTTAACCACGTATGTCTCTTTAGATCAAACCCCGATGGAAGGGTTCATGGTGTTGGTCTTCACCGCATTAATCACCGCTCTCTTTCAGATTGCTGATGTGTTGGTCATCAACTATCGTCAGCGTGAGTTTGAGGCGGAGGCGTTGGTTGCCAAGTTCAAAGCCCAATATGAACGCTTAAGCAAAACCATTACCGAATTAAGTACGATTAGCGAATCCTACGTTCAATTGAGCATGGAACGCTCCCAGACCCATGCGGATTGGAAAGCAGCAGAAGATAACCGTCGCATGGCAAAGCGTGGGCGATATTGGTCAGCACGGATCGCAGACATCAATATTGTGGTGACGGCGTATGGTTTCGCGTTTATGTTCTTGAACGCTTCTGAGCCGGTTTTAGCGTTGGTGGCACAGTTGGATGTCATCATCAACCAACGTTGGAATGAACTAAACTTGTGGGTCTTCATCATGATTGGATTGGCGGTGACGGTTTCGTTTGTCATCAACACTGCCCAACGGACAGAGATGTTGAGTTCGTCGATGCGTCGCTTGAAGAATGAAGCCTAAGCCTGTGAGAGATGTTAAAGATGCTGGATGTTATTTGCGTTTAAGCCTATTTGCGCGTTATCATAAATAGACATAACTTGATTTTACAGACAACAGGAAAAAGATGAACCCAACATTCAACTCCAACCGTTCTTCCATTCTACCGTGGATTGCTACAATCGTCCTGGTCTTGTTGTTGGTTTTGGTGGTGGTGATGCTCATCCAAACCAGCATTAGTCTCAACCAAGAATATGCGACTGCCACAGTCATTGCCGCGTCCGCCTTAGAAGGGAACGCACAAGTTACCGAAGTTCAAGCGCAATATGCTGCGGTTGCTACTCAAAGTGCCCAGCAGATTGTGGACTTAGAAGGAATGATTGCCACACAAAATACCATCCTAGATTCTGCCGCTGACGCTATCGCCGCTGACTTAGCCACAGAGGCGCATGAGGAAGTGGCGACGGTGCAAGCACAGGCGCAAGCGACCGTCTCTGCCGCACAGGTGGAATTGGCGCGAGTGGTGGACAGTGCCACACAAAATGCCTTGCGTTTGAATGAGAGCATGGCAACTGAACGCGCCATCAACATGACCGTGTTGGATTCCGTCAGTGCCGACGTAGAAGCAGAATCAGAGGTGCGCATCGCCAATGCGGTGGAAACCCTCGCTTTTGATTACAACCAACTATCCGCCTTAGCAACCGCCAACGCTGACCGATCATCAGAGGAACTTGCTCAACAAACGTTGCAATTGGCAACGGAGCGTGCCATTGACCAAGCTGTCGTACAAAGCGTGTTAGCGGATATTGATGCCGAAGCGAACGAGAAGATGCAACAGGCACTTGCCACCGCCCAAACCGAATACAATCAGTTAGCGGTTTTGGCAACCACTGGGGCAAATTACAGTGCCACCCAGCAAGCCATCCAAGTGGCGGCACTTGCCACAGAACGCGCGGTGGATGACGCGCTTGTACAGGCGGTCATCGCTGATTTACAAGTAGAAGCTACAGAACAATTGGCGAACAACCAATCAGAACTAGAAAACGCCTTAGCCACGACCTCATATAACTATGCCAGCTTGTCTCTCCTTGCCACACAAAACGCACAAAACCTAGCTGACATTTATCAAATTGTGGCAGGGGCACAACCCACCGCCCCCGCGCGTGAGGTTGCCCTTGCTCCCACAGCAACCGCCACGCCCCCTCCCGCCAATGTCACTGTCACCTTCACTTATGAAGAATTGGCAAGCATGGCAACGGAGAGTGCCTACCAGTTGAGCATCATTGACCAGCGCGTAGCAACTCAATTGGCGATTGATGATGTGGTATTGGGGTCTATGTTGTCTGAATTGCAATTCGATTCTAGCAACGCCCTAGCAACCGCTACTGCCGAATATGCTCTACTCGCCAACCTTGCCACACAAACCGCACTACAATTCGGCAATGCTGAACAAAGCATCGCCACACAGAATGCGTTGGACGATGCGGTGATGAACGCGCGTGTGGCAGACATTCAAGCGGAATCGGCACGCGCCTTAGCAACCGCATCGAGTAGTTATGAAAGCCTGTCTGGCACGGCAACGCAAAGCGCACAACTATTGGCGGAAAGTGACCAACGGGTTGCGACACAACAAGCAGTGGATGCTGCGGTGGTGGATGCTCGCGTGGCAGACTTGGAAGCGCAAGCAACCGCGCAAATCGCCTATGCACAAACGGAAGTTGCGTATGCCTTCGCCACGTCCATGAATGATTATAACGCGCTTGCGCTCACCGCTACGCAAAGTGCATTTCAAATTGCCCAACTGGATGAGAGCATGGCAACCCAACGCGCCATCGACACCCTCGCCATGAATGCAGCATTGGCGGATGTTCAAGCAGAAGCAGATGAGGTCATTGCGGAAAGCAACCGCCTGCATGAAGAGACGGTGGCGCAATTGAAGCTAGAGTTAGAGATCGTTTCTACCCAGCGTGACACCTTGAGCCTGCAAGTGCGCACGCTTAATGAGGCGTTGCTAGAAGCACAAATGACCGCCACTAGTGAAGCGATGCTTTCTGACGCAGAAGTTGCCCAATTGCAACAGGGGCTAACCGACGCAAACGCGCAGTTATCGCTTGCCAATAGCCAGATTCAAACCCTTTCCAATGATCTACAAACGTTAATGATGGCGGCAACCGCTCAAGTGGAACGAGTCAATCAGATGTTGGCAAGCCAGCCCACCGTTGCACCCACACTAGACACTGCCACCGCCACCCCCGTGACACCTTTGTCACCCCTAACACCCACAGCAACCGCTGTTGTTGTGGTCGAGGGGATAACCCCAACACCCGTTGCCACGCCTAACACCCTGTCCGCTACAAACCCGATTGTCTTGGATGTTTCCAACAAGCCGAATACGTTGGACTACCAACTTTTTGAGGGGAACTACCAAGCGGTAACGCTTGCCACCACCATGACTTGGGGCACGGATGCCAGCAATGATTATTGCGGATTGGTCTTCAACGTTCAAAACCAAGCAAACTATTACACAGTTGAGATTGACCGTTTGGGTGAAGTTCGCGTATATGGGTATGTAGATGCCATTTGGCAGGCAGTAGATTCTAGCATCAGTTCCAGCGTGCGCACCGCACCAAACGATAGCAACCGCCTTGAAATCACCACACAAAACGGCACAGCACAAGTTCGCGTGAACGATCAAATCATTTTAGAGGTGGATAGCCTCACGTTTACGCAAGGGCAGATCGGGGTCATGGCAGGCACATTTGATGGACTGGGTGTTGCCAAGTGTATTTTCACGGAAACGCTATTGACAGGTCAATAAATGTTGATTGATTTCGGCAAATCTGTGCAGGATTATCTACGGTATCGGGCGGGATTCCCATCCTCTTTTTTTGAGCGTGTGGCGCGTTTTGGCGTGGGGCAAGCAGGGCAACGGGTACTTGATCTAGGAAGCGGGACGGGCACAGTGGCGCACGGCTTCGCTAGTGCTGGGTGTCGTGTGGTTGCGCTTGATCCCTCTAGTGCGATGTTGCATGGGGCACAGCACATCCAACCCACGACTGCTTCGTTAGGCTATGTGCGTGCGTTTGCAGAAACGCTCCCATTTGCTGAAGATACTTTTGAGGTGGTGGTTGCCGCCCAGTGTTGGCATTGGTTTGACCGCCCCAAAGTTGCGCAAGGGGTGCGCCAGCTGTTGCGCCCCAATGGTCAGATTGTGATTGCCCACTTTGATTATTACGAGATGGATGGCAATATCGTGGACGAGACCGAACAGTTGCTTGCCGTATTCAACCCGACTTTCAACCCCAAGCAACTGGGCATAGGGGGGCAATTCGGATTCTATCCGCAATGGACGATTGACCTTGAGCAGGCGGGCTACCGCGAGATTGAAACTTTCTCGTATATCGAAGCGGTCAGCTATAGTCATGCAGGGTGGCGTGGGCGCATACGTGCCAGCGCGGGCGTGGTGAGCATGGATGCAGAGCGCGTGCCAGCTTTTGATTATGCCCTCTCGCAAATGCTGTCGCAAAACTATGATGACCCCCTGCACATCCCCCATCGGGTGTGGGCAGTGATTGCTAAGAAATAAACACGGGGCGCGGTGGCAATCCTGCAACCCCGCCCCTGCTGGACGAATAATTCCCTATACAATCCACAAACGCTGGCAATCATCAATTGACGATTGCACCATAAAACGCTACCATAGAGGGTATTCTAAATTTTCTGAATTGCTTACAATCGCTCTGGTGGCAACTCAACATAAAACCCTAACTGACCTGTTTTGGAAGAGATTGGTTAGGGTTGCCTTCGCGTTTTTCTAGCCAAGCTAACCCACCCATAAGTAAGATTCCCCCCAACACTGTGAAAGTAGCACACACCCCAAAGTACATTAAAGGCGAGCCGTGTTCATACAGGCTTCCCATCGGTGCGCCTCCGATCAACATCGCTAGGCTAGGGATGGTAATCTGTGCCCATGCCTGATTAGTAGATACGTTGGCAGGGTGGCTTTGCTCATTGATAACCAACAAGATGGACATGTTCCATAGCCCAAACATCATCCCCCGATAGAACAGAATCAAGATCAACCAACCAACCCCCGTCACTGCACCCACCATCACCCAACCTAACCCAAGCCCAATCGCGCTCCAGATGTAAATCTGGGTGGACTTAAAGCGTTTGACCAGACGATCCATATACAAGAAGAAGGGGATTTCTAGCAACCCTGCCAACACCACCACCAATGATACCTGCGATATATCCATGTGTAGGCGATCTCGAAAGTGTAGTAACCAAAACGCATAGCCACTACGAATCCCTAACAGGGTGAAGAACTGGCTGGCAAAGACCACATACATTGCCTTACGGCGAGGTTGGGGCGTGGATAGTTTGACCTCTTTAGCGATGGTGCTAACAGGCAATCCCTGTGCAAAGAGGGTAGCCGCTGCCCCTGCAATGGAGGAGGCAATGAAGATGGTGGCATATCCCCCCATGCCAAACAGATAAGAGACTAAGTAGTTCCCACTGATGAAACCCACCGCCGAAGCAGTGCGGAAGTGACCAAAATTGGCTTTGCCCTTTTGCATGGCAGATGAGAAGCCAAGTTGCACCCCGAATAAGAATGCCGCGTTCATGCTCATATTCAACACCACGAAACCGACCATGAGCATGATCTCTTGGGGGAAGATGCCAATCAACAGGGCGGTGAGGGCATATCCCAACACGATTGAACGAAACAAACGGCGTTGTCGGTTGGCGCGGTCAGACCACATGCTCAACAACGGAATCAAAGACAACTCCAAGAAGGCGGCAATACTGGTTAGGATTCCGATTTGAGAGGCAGAAAAGCCCTGTGCGTCCAGATAGGGGGTGATGTAGGCGGAACTCAACCCACGCATCATTCCACTAAAAGCGAGGGCAATCAACGCCCCATTGAACAAAGAGGCAAGGTTCTCATTTTGGCTAAACCGCGAGGTGAGGGTACTCATACTAAGGGGGAAATTCCAGCTAAGAAACAGGTGTCCTTCATTCTTTACCAGAACCGAAAACAATTACAACCCCAAATACGTTCACCAT
>JBMOEO010000032.1:0-34883 GCA_049318945.1 Phototrophicaceae bacterium
AGGAAACCATCCGCCACTTCAAAGGGGTGGCACATCGGCAAGAATGGGTGCGCACCCATAACGGGGTGACGTGGGTGAATGATAGCATTGCCACCGCCCCGGAGCGTGTGCTTGCCGCGCTTAAAAGTTACGATGAACCCTTGATTATGTTATTGGGTGGGGCAGACAAAAAGCTACCCTGGCAGACCATGCTACAATTGGCTCATGAGAAGTCTCGTCACATCATCGCGTTTGGTGGAAGCGCGGGCGACATCGTAGTGCAAACCCTAACAGAGATGGGCTATCCCCACTATGTCACGCGCGTTAGCACCCTACCAGAAGCGGTGAGTGTTGCCTATCAAATTGCGCAAGCAGGGGATGTGGTGTTACTTTCGCCCGGCGGGACAAGCTATGATGCCTACCCTGATTTTACGGTGCGTGGGCAACACTTTTGTGAGTTAGTCGCTTCGCTGTTGTAGTAAAATACCGATACAGTAGGCGCATGCAATCAACCTAGTATGGTGACAAAATGGCAAACTCTACCCCTAAATTCATAGATGAACCGCTTAGCTCGCTCCCATTCTTACGCGGTGGGAAGGAACGCAACGGGGTATTACCCCCTAAAGATGAATCTCCCACCCTAAACTTTTGGGCTGGCACAGATGTTTTTTTGTTGACCGTCATAGCTGTTTTATTGGCGTTGAGTCTGATGATGGTCTATAGCACCACGTTTGACTGGAGCTATCAGGAGTATGGTTATGAAACCTTCTTCGTGTTTCGTCATGCGCAAAATATGGCGATTGCGGTTGTGGTCATGTTGGGCTTCACCTTTTTACCGTATCGCTTGCTACATCGCGCGTCCTTCTACATCTTGCTTGCCTCCATCGCCTCGCTAACTGCAGTGTTGCTCTTTGGGGATGATGCCTTCGGGGCGCGTCGCGGGTTGATCGGTGGGCGGTTTCAGCCAGGGGAATTGGCACAACTTTCTGTGGTGATTTATCTGGCAGCATGGCTGAGTTCCAAACGCACAAAGATTCGTAGCGTGATTTATGGGTTGCTACCCTTTTCTGTCATCGTCGGTATTGTGGGGGTATTGGTGCTATTACAACCAGACCTCAGTACGACGGTGGTCATTTTCGTAACTGCCGCTACGATGTTTTTTTTAGCAGGCGCAGACATTTGGCATTTGACCTTTTCCGCCATTGCGATTAGTGGCTTGGGAACGCTGGCATTGCAGAGCTTCGGTTATGCCCAAGACCGTGTAGCCTCCTATTTTGCTGGTATCGCTGACCTCACCCAAACCAATTACCACGTTCAACAGGCGATCACTGCCTTCTTGAATGGGGGGTGGTTTGGGGTTGGGCTAGGGAGCGGAAGACAAAAATTTGGATACTTACCTGCTCCTCACACGGATAGCATCTTTGCCTCCATTGGTGAAGAACTAGGGGTGATTGGGGCGGCGACGGTGATTTTGCTGTATGCTATCTTGGTGTTTCGTGGCTTCCTCATCGCTCGGCGTTCATCGGATGCGTTCGGTGGGTTGCTGGCTTCTGGCATGACCATCTGGTTAGTTTCACAAGCCTTGTTGAACGTGGCGGTGATGATCGCTGTATTGCCCTCTACGGGGGTGCCGTTACCATTGATTAGCTATGGTGGCTCCTCGATGACCGCTTTGTTGGCGGGCATGGGAATTGTGTTAAGTGTATCGCGTGCAACCGCACGACAACCCATTGAACGAAGGACGAAAATAGGTGCGAATCCTGATCTCAGCCGGGGGAACCGGCGGCGGCGTTTACCCCGCCCTCTCGGTAGTTGAGGCACTCAACGAACATTATCCAGAAGTTGAAGCAATCTTTGTTGGGAGCGTCAAGGGCTTTGAGCGCGATCTCGTCTATTCGTCACAGGTGCGCCTGACGGGCTATCACGAAGTCCAATCGGGACCCTTGCACGGGGTAAGTATCGTGCAGGTATGCGTTAGCTTGGTACGGTTGTTGATAGGCTTCATCCAATCGTTGGTGTTGATTTCACGCTTACGCCCTAACGCGCTGTTCATCACAGGCGGATGGGTGACTTTCCCGATCACCTTAGCGGCATGGGTGTTACGAGTTCCTATCTTGGTGTTTGTGCCAGACATTGAGCCGGGCTTGGCAATTCAAGTATTGCAACCCTTCTGCCAACAGGTGGCAACAGCAACCGAACGATCGCGCCCGTATGTGTCGCCCTCAAAGATGGTTGTCACGGGTTATCCTGTGCGCAAGGGGATTGCCCAAGCCACGCGCGATCAAGCAATGACACGCTTCCATTTGGATCCCACCCGTAAAACCTTGCTTGTTTTCGGGGGAAGCCGTGGGGCGCGTTCGATCAATTCAGCCGTCTTGGCGTTTTTGCCCCAACTATTGGCAGACGGATTACAAGTGATTCATCTTTCTGGGACGTTGGATTATGAAGCGGTGCGTGCTAGTTTGCCCGTTCTTTCAACTCCTGAACATTATCACCTGTTCCCCTATTTGCATGAAGAACAAATGGGGATGGCACTAGCCGGGGCGGATTTGGTGGTCAGTCGCGCTGGAGCAAGCATCTTAGGGGAGTTCCCCATTTTCCGTTTGCCAGCGATTTTGATACCCTATCCGCATGCTTGGCGTTATCAAAAAGTGAATGCGGACTATTTATCGGCACAAGGTGCTGCGGTGATTTTAACGGATCAAGACATGTCGGAACACCTGTACCCCATGATTCATGATCTCATCGGTGATGCCCCACGCTTGGCACAGATGGCGGTTGCGATGCAACAAGCAGGCTACAGCAATGGGTCAGCACGCTTAGCAACACAACTCATGAAGTTGGCAGGAGAAAGACAACAATGATTCAATTGGTGGGTGTGATGTGGGTGATGGCGATCTTCTTCGCTATCATCGGTTTTTTGCGAGGGTGGAATAAAGAATTGGTTGCCCTGTCTGGGATCATCTTGGGGTTGTTCGCTTTGTTCCAATTTGACCCGTACATTCGTGGTACGTTGTTGGTGAGCGTCCCCCGTTCACAAGTATTTTTTATCCAGACGGGCTTGTTCATCACGGTGGTCTTCTTTGCCTATCAAACTCGTGGTCCGCTCAAAAGTGACAACAGCGGGCGTGATACCCTACAAGAAAGCGTGTTGGGTAGCTTGCTCGGTTTTTTGAACGGGTATCTCATTTGGGGGACAATCTGGTATTTCTTAGACATCAACCAATACCCATTGACCCCGTGGGTGATTGCTCCCTCCCCTGGCTCTCCTAGTGACAATGCCCTTTCGATCCTGCCATTGGTTATCTTGGGGGGCGGTCCAACGGGCAACGGGGATCTATTGGCAATTGCCGTGATAATTCTCTTTTTGATTGTATTGATCGTGATCTAAGACGATGATTTTTGACGGAATTAAACAGGTTCACTTTGTTGGAATCGGTGGCTTTGGGCTTTCTGCCATTGCGCGAGTCTTGCTTGAACGCGGTTATCAGGTGTCAGGTTCAGACCGTGCGATGAATGATCTGATGCGTGCTTTGCAACGGGACGGCGCAACGATCTATGTTGGGCACGCTGCCGAACAAATCGGTCAAGCACAACTGCTTATCATCTCTTCCGCCGTTGGCATGGACAACGTAGAAATTGTTGCCGCCCATGAACGCGGTATTCCCGTTCATAAACGCATGAGCATCCTTGCGCCCTTGATGGCAGAGCGGCATGTGGTGGCAATTGCTGGCACGCATGGCAAAACCACCACGACTGCTATGACCATTCACTTGTTGCAACAGTTAGCCTTGCAACCCGGCTACATCGTTGGGGGGGTGATGGCGAACACCGGGACGAACGGTGGGGACGGCGCAGGGGAGACCTTCGTGATTGAGGCGGACGAATACGATAACGCTTTCTTGGGGTTGTATCCACAGGTGGCGGTGGTGACAAGTCTTGAATATGACCATCCGGATTTCTTCCCCAGTTTAGAAGCAATGCAATCTTCTTTCACGCAGTTTGTCAATCGGTTGCCCCGCGATCATGGGGTGTTGCTGGTGTGTAAGGATGATGACGGAGCATGGGCACTGGCACAAGCGGTGCGTCCCACGCGCCCCTTGATCTTCAGCTATGGGCTAGACGAAGGCGCAACGTTACGCGCGGTCAACCTGCAACACGAGCCTGACGGCACGCAGTCATTTGAGGTACACATGGGGGGGCAGTCTTTTGGGCGTGCCAGTCTCCTGTTGCCCGGTCTGCACAATGTACGCAACGCGCTCGCGGCTTTGTATGTGGCATCCGCTGGGCATGATCTTCCGCTCCTGTCGGTCATCCCACATTTGGCGACATTCAAGGGCACGGGGCGACGCTTTGAAATCCGTGGAGAGGTCGATCAGATTATCGTGATTGATGATTATGCCCATCATCCAACCGCCATTCAAACCACACTAGATGCCGCCCGTCGCAAATATCCCCAACATACGCTTTGGGCAGTTTGGCAACCGCACACCTACAGTCGCACGCAAAGCCTCATGGCGGAATATTGCCAATCCTTTGAGCAAGCAGATCATGTGATCGTCACGGCTATTTTCGCCGCACGAGAAGCACCGATTGACGGCGTAACTCATCATACGGTGGTGGCAAGTATGGGGCATCCTCATGCTATTGCCCTAGATACGTTGCCACAAGCGACAGAGTATCTGCTCGCAACGGTGACATCTCCCAGTGTGATTCTCATCATGAGCGCGGGGGATGCCCCCCGTATCGGAGAAATGTTCTTGCAACACAAACAGCATAAGGATGCCTAACGCGCATGGCGAATTGGACTCCTTCATTTTCAGATCAAATCCTCCCCGATGAACCACTTGACCGCTACAGTGCTTTACGACTGGGCGGGCGGGCAGAGTGGTTGTATGTCGCGCGTGACTCTTTGGATGCCCTTATGCGTGTGGTGCAAAGTGCGTGGGATCATGGCGTGAACGTTCACATCCTGGGGAGTGGCGCAAACGTTTTGATCTCCGATCATGGTTTGAAGGGGTTGGTGGTCATCAACCAACTCAAGCAACTGGATTTCCAAAGCGATTATCGTCTGTCAGTATATGGTGGACTTGGGCTTGGCACACTGGCTCAATTGTGCGCCAAGCGTGGATGGTCGGGGTTTGAATGGGCGGTGAGCGTGCCGGGCACGTTGGGCGGGGCGATCGTCAACAATGCAGGCGCACATGGTGGTGAGATGCAACACGCCATTCTTCGGGTGGAGTGGTTGGATGCCGAACAGGGGTTACAATCCTCCACTGTCGATCAACTTCAATATGGCTATCGCACCTCCTATTTTAAGCAACGTGCTGATAAACGTTTCTTAATTCTCCAAGCGGAACTCCAATTCCACCCGGCTGATCCTAGTGTCATCCGTACCGCGATGGAGCAATTCATCGCCCATCGTAAGCGCACTCAACCCAAAGGTGCTAGTCTAGGAAGCATCTACAAAAACCCCCCGAATGATTATGCCGGCAGATTAATTGAACAAGCAGGCTTGAAAAGCTATCGGATTGGAGATGCTGGCGTGTCGGACATTCATGCCAACTTCTTCATCAATTTCGGCAATGCCACCTCACACGATTACTATCGCCTCATCCGATATGTTCAAGCGCAGGTGTATCAGCAAAGCGGCATCCTGCTTGAAACCGAAGTAGAATTTTTAGGGGAGATGGCATGATCTTTCGTCGGCGTGCCCGTAAAGCGCGTACTCCTGCTGTATTGCTAGAAGGCTTTGGGATTGCTAAAGCGCGTTCTGACGCGCCTGCTCACGGCTCACGTGGGGGGGTACGCATTCCCACACGGATTTACAGTGGGGTATTGTTGGGGTTGATCCTCGCCAGTTTCATCCTGTTCTTTGCGACGGATGCCTTCTATGTTCATTCGATAGCTGTTGCCGGCTTAGAAACAATCTCGCGTGAGGAACTCTATGCCCTAACGGAGATTGCCGATTATCACATCTTTTGGGTGAACCCCCGTGTAGTGGAAGCCCGCTTGATGGAATCTCCTGTGATTGCTGATGTGCGCGTGAGTTTGGGGTGGCCCCCTCAAATGGTGAAGATTGAAATTCAAGAACGCCAACCCGCCATCATTTGGGAGCAGGGAGGCAGTAGTGTTTGGGTGGATTTGCAAGGGCAGGTGATGGGGATTCGCAATGCTGAACTGGAGTTGTTGCGCGTCCGTTGGGATGGCTTGGCGGAATCGTTCATTGGCACCGGAGATTTCATCCCTCCCGATGTGGTGCAAGGTGCATTACAATTGCGCCTTTTGAGTGGTGCTGTGCCCTATTTGCAATATCGCCCCGGCTTGGGGCTAGGGATTGAAGACACACGTGGTTGGGTGGCATGGTTTGGCATCGGTGCCAACATGGCAGATAAGTACCGTGTATATGAGAGCATGGTTGAAAACCTGTTGTCACGTGGGATTCAACCCAAAGAAATCAGCGTTTCTGATCTGAATGCAGTATACTATCGTTAGGTATATACACGGTTATTCCCATGAATGAGCTTGTAGTCGGTCTTGATGTAGGTACAAATAAAATCTGTACGGTGGTCGCCGAAGTCCGCACCGATGATATTTTCGTGGTTGGGGTTGGTATTGAACCCAGTCAAGGAATGAAGAAGGGCATCGTCAGCGACATCAACAGTCTTTCTAAAGCGATCTCTGCTTCTGTACACAAAGCAGAACGCATGAGCGGTTATGAAATTGAGCGTGCGTTCGTCAGCGTAGCAGGAAATCACATCAGCTCGTTGAACAGTCGCGGTGTGACGGGTATTCCCACACAACGTAGTGTGTCTATGGAAGATGTGGAAAAGGCGATGGAAGCCGCCCGCGCAATTGCTATTCCGCATGGGCGCGAGGTGCTTCATGTTGTGCCTCGTAGCTTTTCGTTGGATGGGCAAGAAAAGGTGCGTAGCCCAATCGGGATGCACGGTTTCCGTTTAGAAGTGGAGGCACACATCATCACTGCTTCTTCCACCAGCTTAGCTAACTTAGAGCAAGCGGTAGAATCGGCAGGGGTCTATGTGGATCGTTTCATCTTGAATCCGCTGGCTTCAGGAGAGGCAATCTTGACTGATGCCGAGCGTGAGATGGGTGTGGTGGTGATTGACATCGGCGGTGGCACAACCGATCTTGCCATCTTCATTGATGGGACGGTTTGGCATACGGTGGTGATTCCTATCGCTGGCTCACAAGTCACCAACGACATCACCCATGTGATCCGTATTTCCGCTGATGATGCGGAGTCCGTAAAACTTAAGTATGGTTCTGCCCTCCCTAAAAAAGTGGATTCGTTGGAAACCTTCATTGTCCAACCCTTCGGCGAGGGCTACCCCACTGAGATCAAACGCCGTGAGTTGGCAGATGTGATTGAAGCGCGGGTGGAAGAACTATTTGAGACGGTGCTGAAAGAGATCAAGCGTTCCGGCTATGATGGCTTGTTGCGTGCTGGGGCGGTTATCACTGGTGGCGGAAGCCAGCTGGAAGGCTTAAAAGAGATTGCGGAATCCATCTTGCGAATGCCAGTGCGCATTGGTAAACCTGAACGCTTGACAGGCATGGCGGATAACTTGAAAAGTCCATCCTTCAGCACTAGCATTGGGTTATTGCGTATGGGTTTAATGATGGATTCGGCATCGGGACAAGATACCCAAGATGCCCCCAGTTTCTCGTTTAACTTGGGGGGGATGTTACAAGGATTATTCCGTCGCTTCATCCCAGATGACCGTGAATAATCCTCTCGGTTTCATTTGCGTAACATTGATGTTATACATAGAATATGTCACAATAGTCTCACGATATTCTCAAGGTCGTTAATTGAGTAAAGGTAGCAAGATAGCATGAATGAGTTCACACCCGGAGAAAATTTCGCACAGATTAAAGTCGTCGGAATTGGCGGTGGCGGTAGCAATGCTGTCAATCGCATGATTAAAGAGGGGCTAGGTGGTGTGGATTTCATCGCAGTAAATACCGACAGCCAAGCCCTCATGATGTCACAAGCAAAAACGCGCGTTCGCATTGGCGAAAAGCTCTCGCGCGGATTAGGCGCGGGGAGCGACCCCGAAGTTGGGCGCAAAGCCGCTGAAGAAAGCTCTGATGATTTGTATGAAATCCTGCGTGGGGCAGATATGGTTTTCATCGCCGCCGGCATGGGGGGCGGTACAGGCACAGGTGCATCTCCAGTCATCGCACAGATTGCTAAAGAGTTGGGCGCGTTGACCATCGGGGTGGTGACACGCCCCTTCACCTTTGAAGGATCGAAGCGTCAACAAGCGGCGGAAGCCGGCATTGAGATGCTCAAAAGCCAAGTGGATACGCTCATTGTCATTCCGAATGATCGCTTGCTTCAACGCGCCGACCGTAAAGCCACTTTGCAACAAGCGTTCTCGCTGGCGGATGATGTTTTGCGACAGGGTATTCAAGGGATTTCCGAATTGATTACCGTCCCCGCACTCATCAACCTAGACTTTGCTGATGTGCGTACCATCATGTCACAAGGTGGCGCGGCACTCATGGCGGTTGGGCGTGGCACGGGGGATGATCGCGCGGTCAAAGCCGCCGAAGCCGCTATCAGTAGCGACTTGTTAGATGTCACCATTGATGGCGCACGGGGTATCCTATTCAACATCACCGGCGGGACAGACCTCACCTTGTTTGAGGTGAACGAAGCCGCTGCCCTCATCAAAGAGAGTGCCCATCCTGATGTGAACCTGATCTTTGGGGCACAGATTGATGAATCCATGGGGGATGAAGTTCGCATCACCGTGATTGCTACGGGCTTTGAACAAAGCCGAGTGGCACAATCACGCGACTTGCGTAGCCAGCAATCTGCCCGTCCTTCTGCTTCTTCGTCCTCTCAACAACGTCGCCCATCTCAACCGATTGAGCAACCTTACCATCAACAATCGTATTCTCCGCGTCCTGCTCCACAACCGCCCCAACCACCCGTACAAGAGGAGCGTCCCAATCCTTCTTACGGCGTGAACATCTACGAAGAGTCTTACATTGACGAGGACGACACCGACATTCCCGCGTTCATCCGTCGCCAGCGTCAGCAGCGTCGCCGAGATAACGATTAGCCACTACAAAGGGTGACTACGGTTGCCCTTTATTTTTTCTAAAACCATTCTTCTCTATGGATAGATTAACAACACGTCTATCCCTGTGTATTTTTATCGAAGGATACTAACGGATGCACCAACAAACACAACCCAACTATCTAAACGAATTGGGGTATAAAATCTTTCTTGACCGTTACGCATTGAAAGACGGCACACGCGCCTCACTAACGGTAGGGGATGTTGTCGTTGTGGTTATCAATGAACAAAGCGGACAACGTGAAATCGGCAAGGTCGTCAAGATTCAACTACCCAAAGTCACGGTCGAACTGCTAGATGGCGAACAAGTGGAGCGCGATCTTGAACATGTAGACAAACCCCTTGAAACGCGCCCCGAACAAATGATGGATCGCGTGGCGTGGGGCGTGGCACAAATTGAAGCTGACCCACAACAACAAACCCTTTGGCAAGCGCATTTCCGTTGGCTGTTAGATGATTGGAAGTTTGTCCCCGGTGGGCGCATTCTCACTGCGGCGGGCACCGATCAAAACCTTACCTACTACAACTGCTACGTTATCGAATCTCCCAAAGACTCGCGTGAGGGCATCATTCACACGCTTGGACAAATGACCGAGATCATGTCGCGTGGGGGTGGGGTAGGTATCAACATCTCGACCTTGCGCCCACGTCATGCTTACGTCAAGGGCGTGAATGGACGGTCTAGCGGTTCAGTCAGCTGGGGCGCGTTGTATAGCTTCGTCACCGGTCTCATCGAACAGGGTGGTTGTTTTAGTGCTGACACACGCATTTTGACGGATAAAGGGCTAATCCCTGCTTCCGAAATGGCTGACCGTATGGAAACGGGCGAAGCCTTTTTTGCGCATACACATCGTGGTCTACGTTCTATCACCGCGCGTTTTCGTAACGGTATCAAACCTCTTTACGAAGTTGAAACAGATCGTGGCTATCGCCTCAAAATAACCGAAGATCATAAAGTGGCGGTTTTGATGGATGGTAACATCACCACTATGCCCCTAAAATATCTGCAAGAAGGTGATGAAATTTTACTTTTATTGGGACAAGGTATCGACGGAGACTATGTTTCGTTGAAGCCCTTGAACTATGAACGCTCTATCATGAGTACGCGCCTCAATACGGATATTCAACTACCTACTGAATTAAATGAGGATTTGGCGTATTTCTTGGGCTATGCCTACGCTGATGGTTATGTCCAAATGGGTAAAAAGGTAACATGGCAAGCACCTAAAGCACTTAATCTGGCAACCGCTGACGCTCATCCTGCAATTCGAGACCGCTTGATAAAGAGCATTCAAGCATTATTTGGTATTCAACCAACCGTAACAGCTGGGGATGGGGCGTGCCAGAATATCACAGTTTATTCTCGTATGTTGATTGAATGGCTACGCTCAAATCATCTTTTGAAACCTAAAGCTGCTGATGTGCGTGTTCCAGAAGCAATCTTTCGCTCGCCCTCTTCGGTTATGGGCGCGTTCATTGCGGGATATTTTGATGCCGATGGGTGCAATCGTGGTACAAAAGGTGGTTTCGGGATTGATAGTATTAGCCGTGAGATGTTAGGTGATTTACAACAGCTGTTAAGCCTTAACGGTATTGTATCCCATATTGTTCATCAAGAACGCACAGGCAATTGGCAAGATATTTATCGGTTGTGTGTCACGGGTAACGGTTTTAAGGAGCGTTTCATGCAGTTTGTGAATGCCGAAAAACTGACAGATGCAACATCTGGTAAACGCGATATGTATCATACCTATCCCGCTTCTGTTTGGACGAAGTTAGGGGCACGCGCCAAATATCGTCAAAGGATTTACGACGGTGTTTCTGAGCGCATTTCGTATAATCAGATGAGTAAAATCCAGACACGTCTTTTAGAAGGTGAACAGGTAGAGTTTGCCGAAAAAATGCAAGAGGTCTTGAATATCCTACCTGATACGATTGCCAGTATTCGCCCCCTTGCTAGTGCTGAAGTATTTGACTTTGAAGTGGATGAGGTACATTTGCTAAGTGGCGCGGGGATTTATACCAGCAATTCTCGGCGCGGCGCCCTGATGCTCATCCTCAATGATTGGCATCCTGACGTGTTCGACTTCATCAATAGCAAGCGCAAAGCAGGGCAAATCACCAACGCCAATATCAGCGTAGGCGTATCCAACCGATTGATGGAAGCGGTTAAACGGGATGGGGATTGGCAACTTGTTTTCCCCGATACTTCTGACCCAGACTATGACACGGCTTGGACAGGCGACATTGACGCATGGCAGGCAAGCGGGCATAACGTTATCCCCTATAAAACGGTGAAGGCGCGTGAAGTATGGAACGCCATCATCGAAAGTGCGTGGGCAAGCGCAGAGCCGGGCGTGTGGTTTAGAGAGCGAAGCAACGAGCTATCCAATAGCTGGTACTTTAATCCTTTGATTGCCACCAATCCATGCGGTGAACAACCGCTTGGGGCGTTCTCTGTGTGCAATCTAGGGGCAATCAACCTAGCGCGGTTCTATGATGAGGCAAAGCACGATGTCAAGTGGGATGAGTTGCGCCGAGCCACGCGATATGCCGTTCGTTTCTTAGATAACGTGATTGACAGCACGCCCTATTTCTTTGAGGAAAACCGACGGGTGCAAGCAGAAGGGGAGCGACGGGTAGGCTTGGGTACGATGGGCATTGCCGAATTGATGGTACGCCTCAAGGTGCGCTATGGAAGCGATGAAAGCGTCGTCCTCATTGACCAAATCTACCGCCTGATGGCGCGTGAAGCCTATCTGATGTCCTCCGAGATTGCTAAAGAGAAGGGGAGTTTCCACCCATTTGATGCGGATCGCTTCTTAGAGAGCGGGTTCATGCGCCAAATGGATGAGGAAGTGCGCCGAGCCATTCGCGCTAACGGCATCCGTAATGTCACCCTCCTCACCCAAGCCCCCACCGGCACAACAGGGACAATGGTCAATACGTCCACTGGCATTGAACCCTTCTTCTCATGGTCATACTATCGTAAGAGTCGCTTGGGGTTACATGAGGAAAAAGTCCCTCTGGTGGCGGAATATTATGCCCAACATCCAGAAGCAACCTCTCTCCCCGATTACTTTGTCACCGCGATGGAACTATCCCCACGTGCTCATGTGCGCGTTCAGGGAGCGTTCCAACGCTGGATAGACAGCGCAATTAGCAAGACGTGTAACGTGCCCAATGAATACACCGTCCAGCAAGTGGCAGAGTTGTATGAATACATGTACGAATTGGGTTGTAAGGGTGGAACAATCTACCGTGATGGTAGCCGTGATGAGCAAGTGTTGATCCTCAAGAAGGATGAACCCCAACCTACCCCCACCAAGCCCGAACCAGAAGCCAACAAACCTTCTGAACAGGTTGCCACGCCTCACCGCGTTTATCCACGCCCTGGTAAATTGCGTGGGACAACGATCAATACCGTTACCCCCTTCGGTCGTGCCTATATCACCATGAATGACGATGAAAAGGGCAACCCGTTTGAAGTCTTCATTACCGCGCCGGGCAAGGCAGGGAGCGACTTACAAGCGGATGCTGAAGGGTTGGGGCGCATGATCTCTTTGTCGCTACGAACTACTGCGCCTTCCAACCGAAAGTCTATGCTCAAACTCATCATTGACCAGTTGCGTGATATTGGTGGGACGCGCTCGGTAGGATTTGGTCTCAATCGCATTAGTTCTTTGCCGGATGCGGTTGCACGTGCCTTAGAAGAAAATTACTTCCCGTCTGCAGTGGTGGAACAGTTGATGCTACCGATGTCTCCAGAGCCTGCATCTACCACCGTAGAACAACCCAGCCAGTTATCAGGAGCGGACTTGTGCCCCGCCTGTGCCACTGTTGCTTTGGTGCGAGCAGAAGGTTGCCGTAAGTGTTTGGCATGTGGCTATAGCGAGTGCTAGTTAGCCTCCAGTTGAGATGATTGACAAAAACTGCGGTGACGATTTACCGCAGTTTTTTGTTGTGACAGGAACAGATCAAATGCACAAATTCTGGATACAGGTCAGAAGAATCTTGAGTGGGGTGGGCGCACTGATTGCGCTTTGGTTGGGGTTTGGGATGGTGCTTTTGGGTGGGATCATCTGGTATGGCTATCGCGATCATCCGCAAGCAACCGAGGTGATTGTGATTTTGGGCGGTGGCTTACAGGCAGATGATTCCCTGAGTCGCTCGGCAAGGGGACGGGTTGAACGTGGCATACAAGTTTGGCAGGACGGCAACGCTCAATGGGTGGTTTGCAGTGGGGGAATGTTGGGCGATCATAAGCGGAGTGAGGCGCGGGTTTGTGCAGACGTTTTGCAACAGGCTGGTATACCCGCCAGTGCCATCCTCTTAGAAGAGTCTAGCTGGAATACTGACACCAACGCACGCTTCACCGTCGAGATTTTGCAAGCATACGATCTCAAGCGTGTCACGCTTATCACCACGCGCTATCACCTCTTGCGTGCTTATTGGATGTTCAGCCGTCAAGGGTTACAAGTTTATACGCGCCCGGCTTCGCTCGATTATCTCACCCGTCAAGAAATTCTGTATGCCTACACGCGCGAGGTACTGGCTTTCCACTGGCAATTTTTGCGAGATCACTTTCCCCTACCATTCATCTATGTTCCCGTTCCGTAGCAATGTTTTGACATATAATGAGGATACGTTGCCTTCATCATCAGTTGCTGGAAAGGAATAGATATGCGTTTGCGCGTTTGGTTGTTATGGTCTTTCATGATTGTTTTGGTATGTGTTGGGGTAGCCCCCACAAAAATCCATGCACAGACAAATACTGTCACGGTTGTGCAGGTGATCCCCGCGGCGGATGCCTCTAATATCGCCACCAATTCCACATTCACCGTAATCTTTAGCCAGCCCGTTGTTCCGTTGGCAATCTTGGAGGATCAGGCGACTTTGCCCCAACCCTTCACTTTAGAGCCGACCGTAGACGGAACGGGAGAATGGTTGAACCCATCCATCTATGTCTTCCGTCCCGATAGTCCGCTTGATGGTGGGTTGGCGTATACAGCACAGGTTGCCTCCTTCATTACCACAGACGGAAGCAATGTTGCACCGTATCAGTGGCAATTCACCACTCAACCGCTTGAAGTGGTTGCCGTCACCCCCAGCGCGTTGGCTTCTGGGGTATTGTTAGATCAGGCAATTGAGCTGATCTTTAACCAACCCTTCGACCTAGCGACCATACAGAATGCTTTCCAGTTGCTTGATCCCAACGGTGACGCGGTGGATGGAACGTTCCGCGTGAGTGCCGATGGAATGAGCATGACCTTTCAACCGCAGGCACAACTGCAAATCAATAGCGCGTATCGGGTAGTTTTGAACACTTCGGATATTTCATCAGTAGTGGATTACTCCTTCACCACCGTTCCCTATCCAACCATCCTTTCTACCAACCCGTTAGATGATGCTGTGGATGTTGATGTGTGGGGGATTGATATTTACTTTGCCTCCCCAATGGATGAAGAGAGTTTCTTTGAGAAGGTTCACCTTAGCCCAGAGCCACCTGATGGGATGAGCCTGTACTTTGAAACATGGGACAATAGCCTGCGTATTGGTGTACCCATTCTCCCCAGCACCAGCTACGTCTTGACCATTGACCCCGGTCTTCGTGATATTTACGGTAACGAAATGACCAGTGGGTTTGAGCTGAACTTCACGACCGCGCCTCTTCCCCCAGAAGTAACGCTTGAAGTGCCGTCAGAAGTTGGCTTCTACAACGCCAATAGCCAACCGCAGCTTTACGTTTCCTATCGCAATGCGGACGCTCCTAACTTAGAGGTCTATCAAGTGCGCGTAGAAGACCTTGTTGCACAATTGACGGGTGAGAACCAGTATTCCCCTGCTTCGTCGTATGTTCCCAATGCCGACGATCTGCGGGCGCAGTATCGTTTTGATACACCATCTCCCTTGAATGTGCGTCGCTTTGAGTTGGTTGATTTGTCTACCAGTACAACTGCTGTCTCGGCAGTCTCGTGTGAGGGAGCGTTGCCTTCTCGAATTGTCGCCGGGGATATTGCCCAAGTCATCACCGCGCCCGATCCCTTACGAGTGCGGGCATCTGCCCCCGATGGTGAAATCCTTGAACTCCTCTATCAAAGCTCCTCGATGCAGGTCTTGACGGGTCCAGTTTGTATTGAAGGTATCGCATGGTTTGAAATCCTGTTGGGGGATGGGCGCACGGGCTGGATTGCTGAGGGTGCTACAGGTGAATATTATATTGACCGATTGCTAGAAGGAAACGTTCCTTCGGCTTTACCATCTGCCAGCGTTGGGATCGAGTCCAGCGGCATTTACTATCTGCGAACACAAAGCCCCAGCATCTATTACTTCCCAGCACACTTCATGATTTATGGCACAGCCAACTTGACCATTAAATCTGACAATGATCGCATGTTGGTTTGGGCAACGGATGTCAACAGTGGTTTACCGATTGCCAACGCCGCATTAAAGGTTTATGGCAACTATGCCGTAGAGGTGGGGACTGGCATCACCGATGCGCAAGGTTTAGCAGAAATCCTTGTTCCCCCTCGTCAAGATTACTGGTCGCCTTTGGTGGTGGTAGCAAGCGATGTCAACGGAACCATGCTCGGCGTTTCTGCTACAGACTGGACGAATGGGATTGATCTGTATGAGTTCAATATCGGCTCCACTCCTTATCAAGCTGAAGAGAGTTGGTATCTATACACAGACCGCCCAATCTATCGCCCTGACCAAACTGTCTACTTTAGGGGGATAACTCGCCAGCGTAACGATTTGATGTACGCTGTCCCCACAGGGGAACAGGTGCAAGTTTTCATCGACGATTATGATGGCAACCAAATTTATGATGAGATTCTCACATTAGATCGTTATGGTGTTTTCCATGGGGAAATGCGCTTGCCTGCTGAAGCGGGGGTGGGGTCTTACACCCTTCGAGCAAAGATGCTTAAAGACGAAGAAGAAAATTATAACACTGCCTTCTTCAGCGTAGCCGAATATCGCGCACCAGAATTTAGTGTCACGCTACACAACCAAAGCCCTGAAATGCTTCAGGGGCAACCTATCCTTACCGATGTAGATGCCTCCTATTACAGTGGCGGGGTGGTCTCCGATGCTTCGCTGGATTATAGCCTCACATCCAATACATACTTCTTTGATTATCAAGGGGAAGGATCATATCGCTTCCGTTATGAGGATCCAGAAGTGGATGACTACTATAGTTTTTACTATGGCTCATACGAATATCTGGGGGATGGTGTTGCGACCACGAATGCCGATGGGCAAGCTACCATTGAATGGTCAACCAACACCGACCAAACGGAAAGCCGCGTGGTGACAGTGGAAGCAACCCTGTTAGATGAAACGGGCTTCACCGTTTCGGGGCGTACACAAACGGTTGTTCATGCGGCAGAGCTATATGTTGGAGTGAAAACCAATAGCTACATCGTCAACCAAGAGGATACGCTTGCGGTTGATGTGATTGCCGTAGACTGGAACAGTAGCGCGGTAGTAGGTCAAACCGTTGATGTTGTGGTGAGCCGTATGAATTGGGCAACCGTCCAAGAGCAAGATGCCAACGGGGTGGTGACGTTCCGCAACGTGCTAGAGCGCGTGGAAAGCATGGCTCAAACGGTATCCACCGATCAGAACGGGCAGGCATCGCTTGAGTTCATCCCCACCGAAACAGGTCAATATCAGATTGTTGTGCAAACAACCGATGCACAAGGCAATCTCTCCCGTGCTTCAGAATGGGTGTGGGTGAGTGGGGATGGATACGTTAACTGGGGGAATGATAACCACGCACGCATTGAATTGGTGGCGGATAAAAACCAATACCAACTTGGGGAGGTGGCTAAAGTGTTGATCCCCTCGCCCTATCAGACTCCCGTTCAGGCACTGGTTACGGTTGAGCGCGGTAACATCTACCATAGCGAGATCATCACCCTTTCATCCAGTACAACGGTTTATGAAGTACCGATTCTCCCTGATTATTCCCCCAATATTTTTGTCACAGCGACGCTGGTCAAGGGGGTAGATGAAACCAACCCGATTTCCGATTTCCGTTTTGGGGTGATTGAGTTGCCCATAGCAAACGATAATCGCCTCATCTACTTGGACATCACCGCCGATACTGACCAGTCCGCACCGGGTGAAACTATCACCTATACTGTGCAGACTACTGATGAACAAGGGCAACCTATTCAAGCGCAGGTTGGGGTGTCTGTAGCAGATTTAGCGGTCTTGTCTTTGTCACCCTTCATTGAAACGCCCATTCAAGATATTTTCTTTGGGCAACAACCGTTGCAAATTTGGACATCCAACGCACTCACGCGCAATGTGGAACGCCAAACCGAATACATCACCAAAACGATCAAGGGCGGTGGGGGCGGTGATGGGAGTTTCGGCATCTTTGAAGTTCGGAATGAATTTGTTGATACGCCCTATTGGAATCCGACTCTCGAAACGGACGCAAGTGGTAAAGCACAATTCACCGTCACCCTGCCCGATAACCTGACCACATGGCGGTTGGATGCCCGCGCCCTCACAGCAGAAGCCAATATGCGCGTCGGTCAAAATTCCCTTGATGTGGTTGCTACCAAGCCGCTCTATATTCGCCCTGTCACACCACGTTTCTTCGTGGTGGGGGATGAGGTGATGCTATCGGCAGTGGTCAACAACAACAGCGGACAAGATCAAACTGTCACCCCGCAACTGGAAGCAAGTGGGGTGACGGTTCTCACCCAACCTGAACCCCTCTTCATCGCTGACGGGCAACGGGGTGAGTTCATCTGGCAAGTGCAGGTGCAAGATGTGGAGGCAGTAGACCTCACTTTCATTGCTACTTCAGAACAGTTTAGTGATGCCAGCAAACCCCTCGTCGGGCGTGAATCTGACCAGCAACTGACGGTCTATCGCTTTGCCGTGCCAGAAACGGTGGGCACAGCGGGCATCTTGACCGAAGCCCAATCTGTCACCGAAAGCATCCAGTTACCCCAAAGTGTCACGTTTGACCGCGCTACTTTGGATGTGTCCTACAGTTCTACGTTGGTTGCTACGTTGCTGGATAGTTTAGAAGCACTCACGCTTTATTCTGATACCTTCACGGAAGCAACGGTCAGTCGTTTGTTGGGGAATGTCGCCATGCTTTCCACCTTGAAGCAGTTAGGCGAAACGGATAGCACACAATTTGCTGAACTAGATACAGAAATCACCCTCGCCCTCCAGATCATCCAACAGTCACAAAACATTGATGGTGGATGGGGTTGGATCAAAGGGGGACAAAGCACCCCGTTGGTGACTGCTTATGCTGTTTTGGGCTTGGCAGAGGCGCAACGCAATGGTTATACCCTCACTGCCGAGATACTCAACAACGGGCGTAATTACCTGTGGGTCAATTCTCCCCTGTTGTATGTTCCTCGTTTTGGTGGGGGAGACTGGCAATTCAATCAAGAAGCATGGGTGCTGTACGCGCTGGCACAAAGTGGCAGTGGGGAAGTTGCTCGCATGGCGAATTTATATGAGCAACGCGCACGCCTCAATGATGAAGCCAAAGCATTTTTGGCGATGGCACTATTTGCGACGAACCCAGCCGATACGCGCCTTGCCACTTTGATGAGTGATCTGGTCAATACTGCTTCCACTAGCGCGACGGGGATTCACTGGAGCAGTAGCGAGCCAATCAACTGGACAACCGATACTCGCGCTACCGCCATCGTTCTGAAGGCGTTCATCCTGTTGGATGCGTCTAACGCGCTCATTCCCAACGGGGTACGCTATCTCGTCAGCGCACGGACAAGCGACCATTGGGAGTCCTCACAGGAGACCACATGGGCGGTCTTGGCTTTGCGCGATTGGTTGGTGCATAGCAACGACCTTTCTGCTGACTACACCGCCAACATCACGCTGAACGATGAGGTCATTGCCGATCAGCAAAGTGCGTCGGACATGCGCGATACACAAGCCACTTCGGTTACATTGGATCAAACCCAACCCGAATATGACTTGACCTTTGAACGTTCCACAGGGCAAGGCAATCTGTACTACACCGCACACCTTAACGCTTGGTTGGCAGTTGACCAAGTGCAACCCATCAGCAACGGATTAACGGTATTGCGCCGCTATACGCTTGCGGATCAAACCGTTCAGTCTGCTAAAGTGGGGGAAGAGGTGACGGTGCGCTTGAGTGTGGTTGTGCCTCAAGATAGCCACTTCGTCACCATTCATGATCCCCTCCCCGCGGGGCTAGAGGCAATTGATACCATGCTGGCAACCTCTCAACAAACGGGCACAACCCCTGATTTGCAGATGATTGATCCTGCGCGTGATGGGTGGGGATGGTGGTATTTCTCTGACATTGATATTCAAGATGAGCAAGTGGTGCTGTCTAGCGAGTATCTGCCCGCCGGCACGTATGAGTATGTTTATCATGCACGTGCAACGGTGCCCGGCATTTACCGTGTGATTCCGCCGACTGCACAAGAACAATACTTCCCAGAAGTTTATGGACGTGGCGCGGGTAGTCTCTTCACGGTGAACGAATAACAGTGAGCGGGGCAGAAGCATGAGGTGTGTTTGCTTCTGCCCGTGTTTCTGCTAGGAATTGCCTTTGCTGAAGAAGTCCAACAAGTGGCGGTTGAATTGCATCGGGGCATCGTGCTGGACAAAGTGCGATGCCAACTCAAACATGACCAGTCTTCCATTCGTACATTTTTCTACGCTGGGTTGTGCCATTTGATGGCTCAAGAACGTGTCCCGTTTACCCCACAAGATCAAGGTTTCAACCTCAACCGTATCAGGGCTAGGCAAGTCAGGCATGTATTGAACCAACGCACGATACCAATTTAACATCGCGGTGAGTGCGCCGGGTTGTAACCATGCGTCTTGATAGCGGTTGATGACTTCCCTTAGCGAGGCAATCTTCTTCAGCTCGTTTGCTAGGGTGGCGTGGTTATTTGCGCTGAGAGCAGTTTCTGCAAGCCCGCCCAGTTGGAAAAATCCGATATACCAACTCTTCAACATTTGTTCTGGACGGCTACGTACAAAATTGTAGAACACGGTGGGATGCGGTAGATTGGCAATGACCAGTTGTTGAATGCGCTGTGGGTGTGCCAGCACAGTTGCCCAAGCAACGGCTCCGCCCCAATCATGCCCAACCAAGCGCACTTTGTCGTATCCGAGCGCGTCGATCAAGCCAATCACATCCGCCACCAATTCCTCAACACGATAGGCTTTCACCCCGTCGGGCTTGTCGCTTTTGTTATACCCGCGCTGGTCAGGCACAATGACGCGGTATCCTTGTTCTGCCAGCGGTTCAATCTGTTGATGCCAACCAAACCAAAACTCTGGGAAACCATGCAATAAAATAACAGGCTCACCAGATGAAGGACCGGCAATCATCACATGGAGTTTGATGCCGTTGGTCTCGATATAGTGTGGCTTGGGAACATTGACCAATGTGGTAGCCATTGCAATTCCTCTCAGTGGATTATCTTCAAACATGCTTTTTATTGTAGTGAAAAACTCACCACAAGGCGACAAAATCCTGTTTAGATTTTGGGGCGAGGGGCAACCGTTAGGTGACTGCGTGTTCCAACATGGAAGAGATGGCTTGGTGAAAGCAAGGCGTAGTTATCGCCTGCATCCATCTCATCGGTTTGGTCACAGAATAAGCGCAAGGCAAGCGCGTTTTCAAAGTGGAGCGTCAAGTCTAGCCCAGGCCAAGTGATCTCCCAGTATTGAACGTTGATCCCTTCAATCTGGGCAAGAGCCTCTGCCTGTAAGATGGCTGGGTCACTCCATGAAGTGAGGATGGCATCTTGCGAATCTAATCGCCAAGTGCAATCAGCAATGACCAATTCAAACGCCCCACTATAAAGCTGTAGCGAAGTGGGTAAGTCAGGCACATCTAAGGGGATGGAACGTGCTAGTTGATCGCCTAAGTATAACGTTAACCCGCTGGCAAATTCGTCATTCACCATGACCGCCCAGCAGGATAAGTGTAAGAGTTGGTTGAGGGCTTCTTCAAGCAGGCTATGAGGATTCATCGGCGGACTCGGCGTAGGGTACGTAAAAGGCTGGGAACGGCTTGGGTATATGCCCAATAGGCGGCGAGGTTGGGGGCGTAGTCCCACGCGCCGATATGACGACGCACTTCACCTTTGAACCCACGCTTGAACTCATACACCCCCCACATGGAATCCGTCTCATCAAATTGATTCGGTGCGCCCCACATGTCATAGGTGATGTAACCTTGTGCTTTTGCCCAGCGCATGGATTCCCACTGTAGCAAGTAATTGGGCATGCGGTTGCGTTCCTCGTTGGAGGATGCCCCATAAAAATACCAACAGGTTTTGCCAAAATGATACAAGATCACATGGGCGATAGGCACTCCTTCATATTCGGCGATGAGTGGCTGGGCAAGCCCACGCTCCATGAAATGCTCCCATGCTTGACGGTAGTATTCTAGCGGACGGATTAGAAATCCATCACGCTCGCTCGTGGTGCGGTATAGCTCATATAAGATGGGTAAGTCGGTTAAGCCACCTAGACGGACGCTCACGTCTTTCTTCTCCGCCGTGCGAACTTTGCGCCGTGTGGTTTGGCTCATATTGGCGAGTAGTTCATCTTCGGATGCTCTCAAGTCTAGGGTGACGGTATTACGGAATTGCGGCTGGTCATTGCTGAACTTCCAACGACGCGCTTGTAACAACTCCGTGAAGGTTTGCCCTTCTGGGGTGAAGCGTTCTTCTTCGCTGTCGGGTAGCCCCGTTGCCCATACCACGTCGGGATCAATCTTGAGCCAGATATTGCCCCACCGCCGAGCCATTTGCTCTAATGCCATCAAGACGGATTCGATCAAAGCTGGGTCATGGGTGGGCATGGCGGGGGCTTTGGGAGCATACATCAAAGTAAACGGGGCGATCCGCCGTGTGCCGACCGATACCATTGCCACCACTTCTTGCCCCTGTTTGAAGGCAATGCGTGTGGGTTGCCAGCCGGTGGTGCGGTGTTTGAACTCTCCCCATTCCCACGTTTGCAAGATGTGCGCCATAGGCAATTCACACAGGGCATCATTCCACCATGTGGCATCGGTGATGATATGTGAAGTGAGGTTAATCACGGAACTGCATCGCCGTTCGATAGGCAGTATAGATGAGCGGTTTATATACCTTATCCCACGCCCCAGCACTGCGGACAATCTCCCCACCGAAGCCACGCTTAAACCCATACACCCCCCACAAGCCATCGTTGCGCTCTTGGAATTGGGCTTCTAGTTCAGTCTCTTCTGCGTCAGGGATGCCCCACAAATCATAAACATCACAACCATGATGTTTAGCCCACTTGATCGCTTCCCACTGTACCCCGTAGCTTGCCATCAAGTTGCGCTTCTCATTAGAAGATGCCCCATAGAGATACCATGCCGTATGGTTCTGATGAAACGCCATCACCCCTGCTAGGGGAGTGCCCTCGTGTTCCGCCAAAATTAACGTGGCGGTATGGTCTGTCGAGAACAGCTCATAGGCACGGCGGTAGTAATCAGCATCATGCACACCAAACTCGTTACGTTCGCCGGTGGTATTCATCAGTTGGGTGAAGACTTCAATATCATCAAGCGTGCCATGATAGTAGCGAACGCCCTTGCGATCACTTAAGCGAACTTTGCGCCGTGTGGTCTGGCTCATGTTTGCGAGAATATCTTCTTCGCTGTGGCTGATGTCGACCAAGATGGTATTGGGTGGTTGCACGGTATGGGCACTTTCTCGAAAGCCCCAACGGTCTAAGTGCGGTACGCCCCCCTCAAAGATGCCCGGCTCCCATTTTAGAAATGCCACGCCTTCCTCTTTGAGTTGGGTATCCATGGCTTCCCACAATAAATCGAGTTGCTCATCAGAATAGGCATACGGACCCATAGGCAAATAAGCCATTTTGCCGAATCGAAGTGGGAGGTCTTTCAAGAGTATTTGTGCGCCCGCCACTAAGGTATCCCCATCTGCTAAGGCAACTCGGATGACTGACCAGCCGAATTCGCTTTTGAGGATTCCCCATGGGGCACGTTGCAACACATGAGAGCGCGGTTGATGAATGACAAACTCATCCCATTGTTTGGGGGTGGGACTGATTGTATCTAGCATATCCTGTCGGAATACCTATTTGGACGGATGTCTATGCTATTTTTAGGCGAACCCCACCAGAATGCAAGGTGAATTGGGGAGAAAGCATTTGCACTTTGTTAGAAAACGATTATTGCCGTTATTGCGGTAAAGCAATCGTAATGATACAATGCCGCTGTTTGTTACAAAACGCACGAACAACCATTCTCCATTTAGACTTTCACGAGGTGCTCTCGATGAACATTCTTAACCAATGGGGACCAATCGGTTTATTCATGGTCTTCTCAATTGTTTTACCAGCGGCTCCTATTCTTGTAGCAGCTATTTTTGCGCCACGTAAACCCAATGACATCAAACTGCAAACTTACGAATGCGGTGTTGAAACAGTGGGCGATACATGGGTACAGTTCAAAGTTCAGTATTATATTTACGCGATTGTGTTCCTTGTCTTTGATGTCGAAATGATCTTCTTGCTGCCATGGGCAATTGCGTTCAATGAACTGAGTTTCTTTGCATTCGGTGCAGGTTTCCTGTTCATCTTTTTATTAACCGATGCTCTCGTTTACGCTTGGCGTAAACAAGCATTGGAATGGAACTAGGTTAACAGGAGGACGCTCATGGCTTCTTTTCTCACCACCTTACTTGTGGTTGCAGTTGTTGCAACCACACCTCTCATCTTGGCAATTCCGTTGATCTGGATTGAGCGTAAAGTAGCGGCTCGTATTCAAGATCGTTTAGGACCCAATCGTGTTGGTCCTTGGGGGATCATCCAGCCTATTGCTGATGCGGTCAAACTCATCAGTAAAGAGGACATCACCCCCGCTGGCACCGATAAGGTGGTCTATAACCTAGCACCCATTATCGCGGTGGCTTCGGTAGTTCTGATGTGGGCATGTATCCCATTTGCCCCCAACCTCATTGGGGTTGATCTTGAAATCGGTGTGCTATACATCGTTTCTGTCGCTTCTTTGGGCACGATGGCAATCATGATGGCGGGCTGGAGCGGCAACAACAAGTACGCGCTTTTGGGTGCGTTCCGTGTGGTTGCACAACTGGTCAGTTATGAAGTGCCCCTTGTCCTTTCGCTATTGATTCCCGTTATGTTGGCAGGGTCAATGGGGATGCAAGACATCGTAACAGCACAACAAGGCATGTGGTTCATCTTCATGGCTCCGGTTGCGGCGTTGATCTTCTTCATCTCTGCCCAAGCAGAAACGGGGCGTGCCCCGTTTGACTTGCTTGAAGCCGAATCTGAATTGGTGGCGGGCTTCAACATCGAATATTCTGGCATGAAGTTCGGTTTGTTCTTCGCTGGGGAATTCGTCCACGTGTTGACAAATGGAGTCCTGATCGCACATCTCTTCGTTGGGGGATGGTGGGGCTTAGGTGTGAGCGCGGATGGTGGTATCCTCAGCAATGTATTGGGGTTGGTCTATCTGATTATCAAGACCGCTATCTTCTACTTCATATCCTTGTGGCTTCGCAATACGCTCCCACGTGTTCGTATTGACCAACTCATGGATTTCAACTGGAAGTTCCTTGTCCCCATTTCCGTTGCCAACTTGGTTATCACCTCATTGTTGTTGAAGATTTCACAAGTTGCGGGCTTTGCGGTTGACCTCACCACGAACGCTAGTTTCACCGCGGCGTTGCCCATGACTTTGTTGTTGCTTGGTGGGAACATTGCGCTTATCTTTGGCGTGATAGCAATTTATGGCTTCAATATTCGTCGTGATCGCGTTCAAGAAGAAGCGCAAGCCGAAGCTATCGCACATGCGACGAGCCACTAAAGGGACGATACGAAAATGTTTGTACAGTATCTAGCATTCGCAATCTTCAGTGCTTTTGCAATTATTGGGGCGGCTATGGTTGTTTGGTCGCGTAATCTTGTTCACAGCGCGTTGTTCTTGGTGATGAGCTTGTTTGGCGTGGCAGGGTTGTTCATCTTGCTCAGTGCGCCTTTCTTGGCTGCCATTCAGGTATTGGTGTATATCGGTGCAATCGCCATTTTGATAATCTTCGCGGTGATGCTCACCCGTAGCATGACCGCCATCCGTGAACCCTTCAACACGCAATCTTGGTTAGGCGCGGTGATCGGCGCGGTTTTGTTTGTTTCGCTCGTTGCTGGTATGATTTTGCCAGTGTGGGGCTGGGGTAGTTTACCAACCCTGCCACAGTCTGATGTGGTTGGGACAACTCGTGATATTGGGATTGCGTTGGTGAGTGCAGATGGTTACGTCTTGCCGTTTGAAGTAGCGTCGTTGCTACTGACAGCGGCAATGGTGGGTGCCATCGTGATTGCCCGCGAAGACTAGGAAGGCAAAGGGAGAATACATGGTCATTCCACTTTGGATGTACCTCATTGTTGCCGCTTCAATTTTCTCTATCGGCGTGTTTGCGGTTTTGGCACGTCGAAATGCTGTGGCAGTTTTGATGGGCATCGAACTCATGCTAAACGCGGTGAACGTGAATTTGGTCGCGTTTTGGCGATACAGTACCACGGACTCCTCGATGGGTGGACAGGTGTTTGCGGCATTCTTGTTTGTTGTTGCCGCGGCAGAAGCCGCCGTCGGGTTGGCAATTGTGATTGCTGTTTATCGCAACCGCAGATCCGTCATTGTTGAAGATGTTGATATGCTTCGCTGGTAGAAGGGATCAGTGCGATGAATTTTATGGATCCTAATATGTTTCTCTGGTTGATCCCGATGGGACCGCTCACGGCGTTTTTGATTATTGCCTTAGCCACCAATCGGGCACGGTTAATTCCTGCCACTGATCCACATTATGGGGGGCACCATCCTGATTATGACGGGATGCGCGTGCCCGTTGTGCGTGATAGCAGTCGTGTATTGTCCATTACGGTTGCCCTCAGCGGGATCGTCATGGCATGGATTTTAAGCTGGCGTGCTTTCTTTGCCGCGCGTGCCTTGCCTCATTTTGGAGAAGAAGTCTTAGGTAGCCAAATCAATTGGATGTCTTTGGGGAATGGCTTCTTCAATATTGGCGTGTTGGTTGATCCGCTCAACGCCACCTTGTTGTTCATGGTGCCGTTAGCCGCCACGATGATCTTCGTCTATGCCATTGGCTATATGGCGCATGACCCCCGTCAATCCCGTTTCTTCGCCCTACTGAGTTTGTTTGCCGGGGCAATGTTGACGCTGACGGTCTCTGATAACCTACTCTTCTTGTTTGTTGGGTGGGAAGTGATGGGGTTATGTTCGTACATGCTCATTGGTTTCTGGTTTGAAAAAGAGAGCGCGTACAAAGCCGCCATCAAAGCATTCACTACCACCCGTGTGGCGGATGTCATCATGTTGTTGGGGATTGTCTATTTGTATTCCCTCACTGGCACGCTCAATTTCCGTGATATTTTGTGGAATCAAGCTACCCTTGACATGCTCACCACGACCCCTGCTATTTTGTTTGGTGGGTCATTGAGCGCGGCAGAGCTGATCGGTATGTTTTTGATTGTAGGCACTATCGGCAAGTCAGCGCAATTCCCCTTGCATGTGTGGTTGCCAGACGCAATGGAAGGACCCACACCCGTTAGCGCGATGATCCATGCTGCGGCGATGGTTTCTGCGGGTGTTTATTCCATCATTCGCGTTTTCCCCATCCTAGAGGCTGGCATGAATCCGCACGTCGGAGAGTTCAGCGCGTCTATGCTGTTGATGGTATTTGCGGGGGGCTTCACTGCTCTGTTTGCCGCCACCATCGCAGTCGCACAATTCGATGTGAAGCGCGTGTTGGCATATTCAACCATTTCACAACTTGGCTTTATGGTGGCTGCATTGGGGATTGGCGCGTATGTTGCTGCCACATTCCACTTGATTACCCACGCCTTCTTCAAAGCCTTACTCTTCATGTCTGCTGGTTCGGTCATTCACGGGGTTGAACATGGCGAACACCATGCTCACGAACACCACGATGAGGATGAAGAGGACGATCACGCGCACCATCATGATGCTTCCCATGACCATGATGCCCACCATACCGACCATCACTTTGATCCCCAAGATATGCGCAACATGGGCGGTCTACGTGAGAAGATGCCTTTCACATTCTGGGCATTCTTGATCGGTGGGTTGTCCTTGTCCGGCTTCCCCATCATCACGGCTGGGTTCTGGTCTAAGGATGAAATTCTAGCGGATGCGTGGTTGGGCTTATCACATGGCTATGCGCCCCAAACCTTTGTCTTCATCATGTTGGCAATCTCTGCTTTCTTGACTGCTTTCTATACCACCCGTCAAATTGGCTTAACCTTCTTTGGTAAACCACGCAGTGCCGCCGCCGAACATGCTACTTTAGGCGCACCCATTGTCAACATCACTATGGTGGCACCTTTGATGTTGCTGTCATTCTTCGCCATCGTAGCTGGTTTTGTGGGCGTGCCCAAAGAGTTCCCTATTTTGGGTTGGATATTCTCCCGTGAGGGCAACCCGTTCTTTGAAATGGTGAATCACTCTCTCTTACACCCCACTCCACATCCCTACTTTGCTGATGTTCTGCCAGCAGTATTCACATCATTTGCTGTAGCACTCGGTGGGATTGGGTTGGGGTGGTTGATCTACATTCGTAAACCACTTGAAGCAGGGCAACAAGACCCCTTGATTAACTTCTTGGGTCCGATTTGGAACTTGCTTGAACACAAGTATTACATTGATGAATTGTATGTCATTCTGTTCATCAAGCCCTCTAAGGCGATTGCACATGTCACTAGCGAGGTAATTGATCGTGGGGTGATTGATGGTTTCTTGCACCTTGTGGCACGGACATTTGTCTTCTTGGGTGATTTGATTAAGGTCTTCAATGCGTGGTTGATTGACGGCTTTGGAGATGCTATCCCGCAAGGGGTGGGGATGTTTGGTGAATGGTTCCGTCGCATCCAAACAGGGCGCACGCAACAGTACATTCTGTTGACTGCTTTGGCAATGATCGTCATTGGTATCATTTTCGCGCTGTCTGTGGGCATGTTGTCTGCCCAAGCAGTCGGATTCTAGCTTAGGGAGGAGTCAAGACAGGATGTTCACGATTCCGGTTCTCGGTATTGATTATCTAACTTTTCTATTGATGGCACCGGCGTTGAGTGGGTTGGCATTGTTGTTGATGCCCGAACATAAAACCCTTCAACGCATGATGGCATTGGTATTCTCATTGTTGATCTTGGTTTATACCATCATCATCTTCTATGGATATATTGCCTTATCCGCCACAACCGATGTTGCCTATTTGTATGAAGTGCAGTTTGGTTGGTTTCAAACGATCAACGCCACTTGGCATCTAGGGATGGATGGCATTAGTGCCAGCATGATTTTGCTCACGGGGATTCTTGTTCCGCTTTCAATCTTGATTAGCTTTGAGGTGGAGGAAGGGGTTAAGATGCACATGGCATTGTTGCTCTTCTTCCAAACCGGGCTATTCGGGGTGTTTGTTGCGCTTGACCTCATGATCTTCTTCCTATTCTACGAATTGAGCTTGGTGCCCATTTACTTCCTGATTAAGCAATGGGGCGGGAAGAATCGCATGTATGCCAGCACCAAGTTCTTCATCTACTCAATGGGTGGGACGCTGGGCATGTTGTTGGCAACCCAACTCATTGGGTGGTCAATGTCACTCACTGAATATGGCATGTCTACTTTTGACATTGTGGCAATCTCCCAATATTGGCCCTTCATTCGGGAAGGTTCAACCTTCTTGGGGCAACCCGTTGGCGTAATTAAAGCACTCGCCTTCACCGGCTATTTCATCGCCTTCTGTATCAAGGTGCCGGTTTGGCCCTTCCACACATGGTTGCCCGATGCCCACTCCGAAGCTCCCACCGCCGGCTCCATGCTATTGGCAGGGGTGATGCTCAAGTTGGGTGCGTATGGATTCTTACGCTTGGTGATTCCGTTCTTCCCCGATGTTTGGGTAGCAGACATCAGTTTATTCGGTGCGCTCACCTTTAACCCTGCTACGCTGTTCGCAACACTGGCAATGCTCGGTGTGGTTTTGGGTGCATTCTCGGCTTTTGGGCAAACCGACATCAAACGCTTGGTGGCTTACAGTTCCGTCAACCACATGGGTTTTGTGGCGATGGGTTTAGCCGTCACCGCATTAGTCTATGGACGCATGTTCGTTAGTGGAGAAGCAACACAGTTTGAGGATGCTATCATGGCAACCAACGGCGCGGTGCTTCAGATGTTCAACCACGGGCTAAGTTCAGCCGCGATGTTCTTGTTGGCAGGGGCAATCTATCACAAAACCCACACGCGCGACACCACTCAATACGGTGGCTTGTGGGTGAAGGCTCCCGTGTATGGGGCAATCTTCATCTTCACCAGCATGGCAAGTCTTGGCTTGCCGGGCTTGAATGGCTTCGTGAGTGAGTTCTTGGTGGTGCGTGGGGCATTCCCTGTCTTCACGTGGTTAACCGTGATTTCTATGATCGGGCTATTGTTCACAGGAAGTTACATTTTGCGTGGTATTCGCTCTGTCCTACACGGACCCTTCAATATGAAGTGGGCAGACTATCACCTTGAAATTGACCGCCGAGAGATGATCGCCATTGCGCCATTGATGGTGTTGATGCTCATTACAGGGCTGGTTCCCAACTGGATTCTGGCGACTATAAATGATTCAGTCATGCGCATGTTAAGCGGACTACTGGGGTAGGGTGATATGACATTTCCTTTGTTGAGTCTCATTATCTTCATCCCGATTGTTGTTGCCATCATCATCCTGTTCATGGACGGGAAGGATAAGCAAATCATTCGGGTGATGTCGTTGATTACCGCTTTCACGGTGTTGATCCTTTCGTTTGCCGCTTATGTGGGCTACTACAATGAGGTGAACAATTTAGAAAGCGACCTGACCGCCTTAGAAGAAGCCGCTGAGCCGGGTTATGCTACGGCAATGTTCAAGCGTCAGCTTGCGTTAGAAGAACACGTTGAGTGGATTCCCAACTTGGGGATTTCCTACCACCTTGCGGTGGATGGCTTGAGTGCCCCAATGGTGTTGTTGACGGGTATGGTGGCGGTGACGGGTGTATTGATCTCTTGGCGTATTCAAGATCAAGTGCGAGAGTTCATGTCCTTCTTCTTGATGTTGGTTGCGGGGGTATATGGAGTGTTCATCTCCTTAGACTCCTTCCTCCTCTTCTTCTTCTACGAATTGGCGTTGTTCCCCATGTACATCTTGATTGCTGGATGGGGTTGGATTGAACTGCGTCAATATGCCGCCATGAAGTTGACGCTGTATATTTTGATTGGCTCGGTCTTTTCTTTGATCGGTACGATTGCAATGGTCTTCGTCGCCGGTAGCTTCTTCAATGGGGCAGGGGCTGATCTCTTTGCACAAGCCATCGCTGGCGGGGTGTTGCCCGCATCTACCACACCCTATAGCTTCGACATCGTACAGTTGATGTTGGCAGCAGAAGGTGGCGCGTTTGATGTTGTGAACTATCTAGGCATTGAATCGCTCACGTTTGCCAAGCTGTGGTTCCCATTCGTATTTATCGGGTTTGCTGTTTTGGCGGGTGTTTTCCCATTCCACAACTGGTCGCCCGATGGGCACGTTGCAGCCCCAACTGCGGTCTCTATGATTCATGCTGGGGTGTTGATGAAGCTCGGGGCGTTTGCTGCGTTGCGTATGGGGGTGCAATTGCTCCCAGAGGGGGCACAAGTTCACTTGCCGTGGATTGTTTTCCTCACGCTAATCAACGTGGTGTTGGGGGCGTTCATCGCTTTCCGTCAACGCGACTTCAAGTATGTGATTGGTTTCTCGTCTGTAAGCCACATGGGCTTGGTCAGCATGGGCTGGGCAACCATGAATATCACTGGCATGGCAGGCGCAGGGTTACAAATGTTCAGCCATGGGGCGATGACCGCTTTGTTCTTCGGTTGCGTGGGTATGGTGTATGACCGCGCTCACACTCGTGATATTCCTAGCTTGGGTGGTTTCGTCAAGAAGATGCCCTGGGTTGCTCTCGCGTTTGTAGTGGGAGGGTTAACCAGTATGGGGATGCCCGGCTTCAGTGGTTTCATCGCTGAATTTCCAATCTTCGTTGGGCTATTCCGCGCTTCAGAAGAAATCTCGTTGACCATCGGAGGCTTCACCCTAAGCAATTACTACGCTGTGATTGCCTTGCTCTCTGCATTGGGGATTATCATCACCGCGGCGTATGTACTACGGGTGACGCATCAAGTGTTCTTTGGTGAGTTCAATGCAGAACTGTATCCAGAAGTTGGGAACATTGCATGGTCTGACCGCATCATCTTGTTGCTCTTGGCAGTGCCGTTGATGGTTATTGGGTTATATCCGAATGTCATGGCTCCAATGATTGAAATTGGGCTACGTCCGGTTATTGCAATCTTGGGAGGCTAAGTCATGGATAATTTTCAATATATTGCTGTTCTGCCGGAAATCGGTTTGACGATCATGGCGATGGTTGCCTTGTTTATGGATGTGTATTTGCCAAACGGACAACGCCGAAGCATTGCCATTGTGTCCTTCATCGGTTTGATGATCTTGTCGATCGTGCCTTTGATCTTTCCGCCGATTGATTCCTCTGCCACCTATTGGGGTGGGATGATCCGCTATGACGTGCTTGCTCAGATGTTCAAGGTGATGGTCATCATGGCAGGGGCAATCTCCTGCTTGTTGGCGATTGATACCAAGTCTTTGGGTGAGCGTGGTGAATACTACTTGATCGTGATTGTGGCAACGTTGGGGGCAACTTTGGTTGCCTCTGCCGCTGATATGATTATGCTGTTTGTTGCGCTAGAGACTATCTCCATTCCGCTTTATATTTTGGCGGCGTTTCGTCGTGACGATCAACGCTCGTCTGAAAGTGGGATGAAGTATTTCTTCTTCGGCTCATTCTCTTCTGCCGTGATGATGTACGGTTTGAGCTTCATCTATGGGTTTAGCAACGAAACGAACCTGTATGCCATTGCTCAATGGTTAGGTGCAGAAGCCTTCAGCACCAATCCTGTACCTGTTTTGGCGGCAATGGTGATGGTGTTTGTGGGCTTCGGCTTTAAGGTGAGTGCCGTTCCGTTCCACTTCTGGACACCCGATGTTTACGAAGGTGCGCCCACCCCAGTAACGGCATTCGTGAGCGTAGCAAGCAAGGCGGCTAGTTTCGCCATCTTGGTACGTTTCTTCTTGGCGGTCTTCCCTGAATCCCTGATGATCGGTGGCATTTCCATTCAAGCCTACTGGGCACCGATGATGGCAATTTTGGCGACGCTCACCATGACCGTTGGGAATGTGTTGGCGTTGTGGCAAAGTAACATCAAGCGTATGCTGGCATATTCTTCTGTAGCACAAGCCGGCTATGTCTTGATTGGTATCGCGGCGATTCAATCCCAAACCGAGTTAGGAGTTGCTTCGGTTGCCTTCTATCTATTCATGTATACCTTCACCAACTTGTTGAGTTTCGCTGTGGTTATCTTGTTCAGCGAGGCAACAGGTAGCGAGTCTATCAAAGATTTCGCCGGCTTAAGTCGCCGTAGCCCTGCCTTAGCAATCACCATGACCATTGCCTTTTTGTCTTTGGCAGGCTTGCCCCCCACTGCTGGCTTCATCGGAAAATTCTTCCTGTTCAATGCGGCGGTTGAAGCTGGACTAACATGGCTGGCAGTGGTTGGTGTTTTGAATTCGTTAGTGGCACTGTACTACTATCTAGTTGTGATTAAAATTATCTATGTAGATCGTAGCGACGATGCTGACAAGCCCATTGCCGTGAGCAATCCCTATCGTTGGGTTTTGGCAATTACAACCTTTGCTGTGATTGCACTTGGTACGTTTGCGGTCAATCCAATCTTTAACTGGGCGCGTGAAAGTGCGCGTTCTCTTTTCGTTTAGGGCTAGTTAGATAATGGTATTTGCGTAGACTTTGTGATATTATGCACAACGTTTTGTTAGGGGCACTGTGAGTAAGCGAAAAATCCCTCGTCGGGTCATCAACTTGGCTTTGGCGGGGACATCCGCCCTTGCAGGATTTGTCTCGTTAGTTATAACAATTGGCTCGCTCTTTGTGGGGTTATGGGCAGATAGTCTGTTCGATACCAAACCACTACTAACTATCGTTGTGATGGTTTTGAGCGTGCCAATCAGTCTCTTGGTGATGCTGAAAATTGTGCTGGTGTTGGTCGGTAAGATCGTGCCAACACCCGTCACAAACAGTCAGAATTTCAATGCACCAACCGTTGAGGAGGATCGTTTTGAAGACCAATCTTAACCTAATTGGGGAGGAAACCAAATGAATGCGAGAACTCGTGGCATTATCACGTTCGTAGTCATGGTGGTTTTTGCCGCTGTGGTATGTGGGTGGATTCCATTCACGCTCATGCCAGCCAATGGTGTGGCGGTTGCTCTTCCTGTTATCACCGTACCCGGTGAAGTGATCCCAGGCTTAGAGGGCGCATTCTTTGGAATTGACATTACTAACTCATTGATCGGTACATTCGTTACTGACTTGATCTTGGTCTTGTTCGTTTTCTTGGCATGGCGTGCTTCTAAGGGCTGGACGCAGGAAGTTCCTAGCCGTTTTCAAGCATGGGTAGAAGTGTTCGTTGAGACCTTCTATAACTTCTGTTACAACATCGGTGGGGAACGTCTCAAGACTGCCCCGATGCTGTGGCCCATCGTTGCAACCATCTTCATCTTTTTGCTCACTGCAAACTGGATGAAACTGTTGCCCGGTGTAGAAACCATTGGGTTGATGCACTGTGCCCACCCCGGCACCGCCGGCTATCCCCGCATTGAGGGTTCTGTACCGAATACGTACACGCTCTATGTGGACACCGCGTTCAACGCAGGTGAAGGAGCAACACTCGAAACTGAACATGCTTGCCACAACTACCTGACCGGACACACTGCAGAGCATTCCACAGACGATGCCACACACTCTGAAGAGTCCCATAGTGAAGAGGGTAGTACAACCGAAGAAGGTAGTGCTTCTACTATTGTCTTGACCCAAGACACGCATAGCTCAGAAGCGGCTACCGAAGAAGCTACTGACCATAGCGCAGACGCTGCTCATGGAACAGAGGATGCTTCTCAAGAAGCGGCACAAGAACTTGAGGCTTCTGAAGATGCAAGTGCAGAAGCAGCGGCTGCTGAAGAGGCGGCTTTGCTGGCAGAAACACAAGTGGTCTATCCTGAAGCACAGTTTGCTTTAACAGCAGAGGAAATTGAAAAGGGCGTTGAACCCTATGTATTCGCCGTTACTCCGTTCTTGCGTGGTCCTGCGACTGATTTGAGCCTTGCCTTCGCGCTTGCTCTCATCTCGGTGGTATTGGTTCAGGCTTATGGTGTATATGCACTGGGTCCCGCTTATTTTGAGAAATTCATCAACGTTTCTGCATTGGGTAACTTAGGTAAGAAACCACTCGGTTTGATTGATTTCGTTGTCGGTTTGATTGAAATCATCTCCGAAATTGGTAAGATCGTGAGCCTTGCCTTCCGTTTATTCGGTAACTTGTTTGCCGGTGGGGTGGTCTTGATGGTTATGGCGTTCCTTGTCGCAACCATTATTCCGGGCGTGTTCATGGGTCTTGAAATCATCATTGGTTTGGCACAGGCGATGGTCTTCGGTGTATTGACCCTCGTATTCTCTGTTCAAGCTATGGAAGCACATCATGGTGACGATCACGACGATCATCACTAAACGATGAATTTAATCAGTTAATTAACAGTCAAATTCTGT
>JBMOEO010000033.1:0-33993 GCA_049318945.1 Phototrophicaceae bacterium
ATTATTAATGGATATAATAATGGTCAATCAAAGGTTCTGCGGGGCGGTTCGTTCTATGACGATCGAGATCTCGCTCGCTCTTCCTTCCGCAACAACTACGATTCTCGCAATGCTGTCAAATCTTTCGGTTTTCGTTTAGTAGTTGCCCCTTCTTTTGCGACTCTGAACTCTGGCACTCTGACCTCTGCCCTCTGACGCTCAGCGTGAGCGAAGCGAACGCCTCTAAGGGGGTGTGGGGGAATCCCCCACATCCTCCCCGCGTAAGCGGGGCGCGATTTTTTGCCCTCAACCCCCGTTGCCCTCACCCTGACCCTCTCCCACAGGAGAGGGCAAAACCTGCCCCCTACCCCCAACCCCTTCCCCCAGCTAGGCGAGGGAAGGGGAGAAAAACCTACGTCACCGTCTATGTAAAAGTCCCCTCCCTCACAAGCGAAGCGCAGTTGGGGGAGGGCAAGGGAGGGGGAAAATGCGTCGCGGTCGGGGATCAAGCGGTGGGGGAAAAGGTGCGTAGGCGCGTTTGCAAATGCCGATAGACGAACAGCATGCGCAACGCCAACCCATCAAACATCAAGCGCGTCAACACGCCTTGCCAGCCGTCGTGATGCTCAATTGTGATTTGATCGGTCAAGCGGATGCCGTTGGGCGTTGCCTCAAAGCGGTGTTCGTGTCGCCACGCCTTCAGCGGACCGCGGAGCATGCGGTCAACAAAGCTGGTCGGGATGCTCCCCGATTCATGTTGTGCCAACCAGCGAATGGGAAAGAACGCAAACCACAGCGTAAATTCAAGCTCGCCCTGCTGGAGCGAGACCAACTCACGGCGGTGAACCTGCACGAAGATGGGGGGTGGGGTGAGGATGCCAAAGGCGTTGGGTTGTTCGTGGAACGCCCAAATCTTGTCTAACGTGGTGGGAATGAGGGACGTGTGTTCAAAGATGTGTGGGTTGCTCATGGCGATTCATTCGGCTAGGCTATCAAGATCATTACACTCTAGCATAATTCATGCCATACCCATCCACATTCTCAAGGGTTGCTAACCCTTCGTCACGACGCGCTGACTTCTGCTAGAATAGACACAACGGCAAGCACTGCGGAGGATCGGATGATGGCGGTCAAACAACAGAATAAGGCGTGGGTTTTAGCGGTGGGGATCATCGTTTTGGTGTGTGTGCCCTTCGTCCTACGCGAAGGCTACGCCCTGCTCAGCCTGCAACAGCCCGTGTGGGGGATTGCCTTGCGCACGTTTGCCACGCGCTTCTTGGGCATCTTCATCGAAGCTGTCCCGTTCCTGTTGCTGGGTAGCATGGTGTCCGGGATCATTGACGCTTTCGTCACAGCGGATGACATCGCCCGTTTGATCCCTCGCCACAAACTTGGCTCAACGGTGGTGGGGGTGTTCATGGGCTTCATCTTCCCCGTGTGTGAGTGTGGGGTGGTGCCGGTCGTGCGTCGCCTCTATCGCAAGGGCTTGCCCCTGTCGGTGGGGGTGGCGTTCTTGCTGGCAGCACCGATCATGAATCCGGTGGTCGTGGTCAGCACGTTTGTTGCCTTCGGGTGGAGTGGTGTTTTCATCGGGCGGTTTGTGGTGTCGGGGTTGGTGGCGTGTGCGGTCGGTCTCATCTTTGCGTATCGTTCCACCCCGTTGATGGTCTTGAGTCCGCAATCCATCGAGGCGTTTGCGGGTGGCTCGGCGGATGCGCACACGCATGAGGAGCATCACCACACCTTGCCCACCAAGCTGATGGATGCGTTTGAGGTGGCAATCAGTGAGTTCTTTGAGATGGGCTTCTATCTGGTGGTGGGGACGTTGCTGGCTTCGCTCATGCAAACCTTCGTCTCTCCCGAATCGCTCACTGCCATTGGCACGGATGCGTTGGGGTCGGTCTTGGCATTACAGCTGATGGCGTTTGTGTTGAGCGTGTGTTCAACGGTGGATGCGTTTTTGGCGTTGGCGTTCAAGGGGACGTTCACCACAGGGGCGATTGTCTCGTTCTTGAGCTTTGGTCCGATGGTGGACATCAAGAGTACGCTCATGTTCTTGGGAGTCTTTCGCCGTAAAGTGGTGCTATATCTGATCGTCTTGCCGTTCTTGCTCACCCTGTGGGCGGGCGTGTTCTGGAATTTGAATTTGCCGTGGTGAGGATAAAATGAAATCCATCCGTTTGATAATCGTGGTCATGTTGCTGGGTTATCTGGGCTATGCCCTCTATAGTGGGCAACTTGCTAACTATATCAATTTGCGCTTTCAATGGCTGTCGTGGGTTGCCCTCGTCATTCTGCTGTTGATGCTGGTCAATCAACTCATCGCGCTTGTCAAGCCGAATGGTTTGCACGTTCACGATCACGAACACACCCCCACAACATGGTACATGTTGGCAATCATGGGCGTGCCCCTCCTGTTGGGGATTGCCATCCCGTCCGCCCCGCTGGGCGCAGAAGCCATACGTGGCTCGGTTTCAACCGGCGGCTTTGCCCCTGCCATCAGCGCGAGTACGTTTAACATCGCCCCCGAAAAACGCAACGTCTTGGACTGGGTGCGCGTCATTTCGGACAGTGCCGATTGGGCAGAATTTGATGGGCAAAAAGTGGATGTGTCTGGCTTTGTCTACCGCGAACCCAACGTGCCTGATGGGCAGTTCATGATTGCACGCTTCACGATGAGTTGTTGCGTGGCGGATGCGTCGGCGTTGGCGTTGTTCGTCGAAGCATCGGATGCCGAACAGTATGCTGATGGAACGTGGGTGCAGGTGACGGGGGAGATGGACTATCGCACGGTGGAGGAGAACCCTCACATGGTGATTGCTTCCAGTAACATCACCCCCATTCCCGTGCCCGAACAACCCTACTTGTACCCATAAGATGAGGTTGACGGTGAACACATTTGATCGTTTTGTTGTGGGGGTGATGGTCGCCATCATTGGGGCAATCGGCTTAACGGTTGCGCTGGGGGATCGCGTGGGACTCACGTTGCGGAGTGTGAATGCGCAGGATGGGTTACATACCACCGAAAGCCTTGCGCTCGTTTTCTCTGATCGGCTGAATCCGAGAACCCTCAACGCCATCCAGCTTGATCCTCCCATTGAAGGGGAGTGGGAATTGCTGGGCACGCTTGCCCGTTTTAAGCCCAGCCTGTACTGGCAGGTCAATCAGACGTATACGCTTACCATCAACCAAGACTTGCAAAGCCGTAACGGGCGAAACTTCTTGAGACCGTTCACCTACGCTTTTCAGGTGCAAATGCCCCAAGTTGCCTATTTGTACCCTGCCGATAGCGTGCCCCAAAATATCTGGGTGACACCCATTGATGGTACGGGGGAGCCAAAGCAGGTGACATTCAGCACGACGGGCATATTCGACTTTGCGGTTAGCCCAAGCGGTCGCCAGCTGGTATACTCACAGCGTCGTTCCGACGAACCGATCACCGATTTGATGCTACTTGATTTGGAGAGTGGCGAATCCTCGTTGTTGGTGGATTGTAGCGGTGCGGATTGTACCGCGCCTGCATGGCGTGCGGACGGGCTGATGCTGGCGTATACGCGCGTGGATACCAGTCGCTTGTTGCAGGGGCAAGGCGTTAGCCCAGATCGGGTGTGGTTGCTAGACTTGACGACTAGCCCTTTGCAAACGTTCCCCCTGTTTGAGGAAAGCCAGATTTTGGGGTATGCCCCGCAATGGTCAATGAATGGTAGCCGTATTGCCATGTTTGACAACAACACGCCCGGCATCGTCGTCTATGATTTCCTGACTGAAACGATGGATGTCATTGCCACCGAGCAAGGGAGCATCGGCGCGTTGTCCCCGGATGGTAGCCAACTGGTTTATCCGCAATTGGTTTTTGATGGGGCACGAGCGCGTTCTGTTTTAATGCTTGCCGATTTAGAGACGAACGAAGTCCAACGCCTTAGCCCCAACGATACCCCCGTTGAGGATGACATGCCACAATGGTCATTGGATGGTCAAACGCTCATCTTCAGTCGGCGTTACTGGGATGAGCGGTATACCTTTGGCACGCAACTATACGGCATGGATGCCGATCAACTGGGGGAGGCGTACCCCATTTTGGTGGATGAGACGTATACGCACGGCTTTTTCTCGCTTGATCCCACCGCCGAGCAAGTGGTTATCCAGCGGTTTCCGGTGATGACGGGCACAACGGATAACCCCGCAATGATGCGCCCAAGCGTTTGGGTATATAATCGACTGACGCAACAAGCGAGGGAGTTAGCAACCAATGCCTTTTATCCGCGTTGGGTGCCATAACGTACCCGTGCACCATCATGCCCACCTAACCAGGGTTCAAAGTCCCTGATTCATTTTAGTCATTCAATAACGGTTGAACTATGTCCTATCTTGCAAATCTACCTACCGCCAATACTCGGCGAATCGCTGTCAAAATCAAACCCACCGCAGAGAAGCATTTGCGCCAGGGTCATCCGTGGCTCTTTGAACAGAGCATCACCAAGCTATCTTTTGAGGGCAAACCCGGCGATGTCGCTATAGTCTTTGATAAGAATGATGATTTCTTGGCGGCAGGCTTATATGACCCTGCCTCAGAAATCCGCGTTAAAATTTTGATTCACGGGGAATCCAAAGTATTTGATGCACGCTGGATTCACAAACAAATCCAGAAGGCGTATCAAATTCGCATCCCACTAGAGAAGACCACCACAACGGGCTATCGACTCATCAATGGTGAAAATGACGCTTTCCCCAACTTGGTCGTGGATCGCTATGGGGATGTGTTGGTCATGAAGCTATATTCTCCCATTTGGCTTCCACACTTGAATAGCATCTTGGAGAGCTTGATTAAAATCGTGAACCCCTCTGCAATCGTCTTGCGCTTCGCTCGGCGGATTTCAGAAGCAGAAACGGCAGGCTTACAAGATGGGCAGGTGCTTTACGGGGACTTGCCTAACCCTGTTGTGCGGTTTGTTGAGAATGGCATTCTGTTTCAAGCGGACGTGGTGAAGGGGCATAAGACTGGCTTCTTCTTCGACCAGCGCGATAACCGCGCCAAAGTTCGCGCTCTCTCGCGTGATCGCCACGTCTTGGATGTTTTTTGCTACAGCGGAGGCTTCACCGTTTCGGCATTCGTGGGGGGGGCAAAATCCGTCTTGAGCATTGATTCTAGCCAAGCTGCTTTAGATGAAATCCATCAAAATCTCCAACTGAATTGGAATGATGCTTCCGCAATGGATGACGTATTTCAACCTAAAAAAGCCGATGCCTTTGCTTATTTAGATCAACTGTTGGAACGCAATCGCCAGTTTGACTTGGTGGTGATTGATCCCCCTTCGATGGCAAATCAACAGGGGCAAACGGATAGCGCGTTAGAACAGTATCGTCGTTTGGCGATGCTAGGTAGCGAGCTAACCAAGCGTAACGGTATCTTGGTGATGGCTTCGTGTTCCAGTCGTGTGAAAGCGGATGTATTCTTTGCTACGGTGAGTCGCTCCCTCAACCGCCCCCCCGTGAAAATAGAAACGACAGGGCATGCCCTTGACCACCCCATCACCTTTGATGAGGGTGAGTATTTGAAGTGTGCCTTTGTGTTTTTCTAGTGGTAAGATTTGAGCCACTTCATGGTATGATGGCGTAAAATGTTGCTAAGAAATTAATCAAGGAGAGGGTTGGTGGAAGTTACTTCTAAGATAGTCGATGGCATTCCGATTTTGATCCTTGAAGGACGCTTTGATTCGTATGAGGTTCAGCGTGTTTCTGAATCTGTTTTACAGATGATGTCTGAGATGAAATATCTTGTGGTCAATCTACAAGCAACTACCTTTATAGATTCATCCGCCCTATCGTGTTTGGTTCAAGCAATGAAGCGTGCGCGGTTGCAACAAGGTGATGTTATACTTGCCGCAATGTCAGAGACGGTTGCCACCATTTTTGAGTTAACACGACTGAATATTGCGTTTACAATCTATTCAACAGAGGCAGAAGCCATACAAGCATTGCAGAATGGAGTGATGAATAAATGAGTCTTCAAGTACAAGAATATAACATCCGAATCGTTGTGGTGACACCTGCTCAACGGATTGATACTTTTAATGCCGCAGAAATCCGTGGCGAATTGATGAAGTACATCGAGGAAGATGTTAAGCGGTTGGTCATTGATTTGAGCGAAGTGCCGTTTTTGGATAGTGCTGGTATGGCGGTATTGGTTAGCACCCTCAAGCGTGCCCGTTCCGTTGGGGGAGATGTGAAGTTGGTTTGGCCCAAGGTGGACGCGGCAAAACGTGTGTTGACCTTGACCAAGTTTGATAAGGTTTTCACGATTGTTGAAACCGTTAACGACGCGATACAAGGGCTTTGGGCATACTAGGAATTTGATTTATTCTGCAAGGCTTGGAATAATCTCTATTAGAATTTGCCCTATCGGATTACAATTCGGTAGTTTGATGATTTGTGAAATTTGGAGTTGATTGGTTATGTCTACTTTAATCAAGCGTACAATTGTTTGGGGCTTGTCTCTAGTATTGGGGTTTGTCCTCACTTGGGCGATGGTGGTATTTTTCTTCCCAATTGCTATCCCACAAGAAGCAGGTAAGGGGTTAGGGGATTATGGATTGTTGTTGACGATTTTGACAATCCTTCCGCTGAGCCTTATTTTTGTGACTTGGTTAGACTACTTGCTTGATGCAAATATTCTACCAAAGTAAGCCAGTCTGACTTCAACCACAAAAGCCACGTTATCAACGTGGCTTTTTTCATGCGTGTCAAAAATAGCCTAACGAATGGTGCGGAACTTATAACCGTAGACGATCATCCCAGTTGAACCATCGCTAGTTAATTTGCGTGTCACCATCTGCACCCGATCCCCTATTTGCGGTTCGGCATCCAAATCTGTGAGTTGTGCCAAGACCATCGGACCTTCATCAAGTTTGATGAGGGCAATGACATAGGGAGCTTGCCATTCATAGCCACTAGGGGGGTCTTGTAAAAGTGTATAGCTATATAATTCCCCATAGCCAGAAAATTGATAGGCATTTGTTTCGTTGGTCATGTGTTAACTTTACCTTTCAGCTGACTTTATAGACTTAATATATGGGCAATAGCAGTGGTTGCCATGCCTCCCAAATTCAGCAGGAGGGCGGTTTTCGCATCGGCGATTTGGTTGTCACCAGCTTGACCGCGCAGTTGCAAAGTTGCCTCAACTGCCTGATAGACTCCAGTTGCCCCGCTGGGGTTTCCCCGACTTTTTAACCCACCCATTGTACTGATGGGGAATTTCCCAGTGCGCCCAATCATGCTTTGCCCATTGGCGATAAATTCCCAACCCTTACCATAATCTGCCAACCCCATTGCCTCTAGGGTTAGCACGCTGAGAATGGTGAAGGCATCATGTAACTCAGCAAATGAGATACTATCTTTATCAAGCTGTGCTTGTGATAAGGCACGATCAACAGCACGAGTGACCGCTTCAAGTTTCAAGAGATGTTGACGGTCTTGTATAGCAAATTGATCGGTAGACACCGCACTCCCTACGATACGAACGGGCGTGGGAACCATATCTTGCGCATGTTCTAAACGAGTGAGGATGACCGCCGCGGCTCCGTCCCCATCTGGGGCACGGTCAAATAAGCTAACGGGATGAGAAACCATCGGAGCTTTAGCGAAAGCCCCCTCGCGTAATTTGTTGCGATACATCGCATGCGGATTGCTACTTCCGTTTAGGTGGGCGTTGATGCTTAGAGGTTCAAACGCACTCAGAGAGATGCCTTGTTCATGTAGGTAACGTTGCATTAACAAAGCTGCTAGACTGGTTAAGGTTGCACCTTGTAAGTTTTCAAGTTCCGCATGAATGCTTGTATTGCGTGCGCCTTCACGTGCAGAACCCACACGGTCGGTCATCTTTTCCACGCCCACCACTAACGCGGTTTCAACCGCGCCAGAGGCAACTGCTAGATAACCTGCTCGCAAGGCAGCCGCCCCCGCCGCATCACCTGCATCAACCGTCCATGCCTCAATCCCAACCAAGCCAACAAAATCAGCTATGAGGGGGGCAACGTGGGATTGTTCGCCAATCGTGCCACCATACGCATTGCCTACATATAGGGCATCCACCGTTTGGAGATCTGCATCTGTTAAGGCTTGTGTAATCGCGTCTTGCGCCAATTCTTGTAGGCTTTTGTCCCAGTGTTCAGCAACAGGTGTTTGTCCAATTCCTACAATTGCAACTTGTGTCATGTGTATTTAGTCCTTTAGTTTGCCGCGGTAGCGCGTATAAGTACCATAATCAATCGGAATACGACGTTCAATGTATGCTTTAGTACGGGGAGCAAGATCGCGCCGTGCGAGAATATGATCCGTCACCACCAGATCAAAAGCATCAGACCCTGCACCACTGCCATAACTAATCATCAAGATACGATCGCCGGGTTGGGCAATATCTAATGTGGCGGTTAGCCCAATCATACAAGAGCCGGAGTAGACATTACCAATCTCACCTGCCAGCAAGCCCGGCTTGATTTGCTCGGCGGTGAAACCTAATAGCTGTGCCGCACGAGATGGAAACTTGACGTTCGGTTGATGGAAGACGGCATAGGTATAGTCAGATGGCTTACTATTCATCAGCTCCATCAACGTGCTCGCGCTGGCTAAAGTGTGACGGAAATAGGCTGGGTCGCCGGTGAAGCGGTCTCCGTGCATGGGGAAGGCTTCTTCTGCCCGTCGCCAAAAATCGGGTGTATCCGTCACATAGCTATAGCTACCTTGATAAACCGCTACAGATTCTTCAGCGGGTCCGATTATGAAAGCTGCCCCACCGCTGGCGGCTGTATACTCTAGTGCGTCACCGGGTCGCCCTTGTGCGGTGTCCATACCGATGCTGAGGGTGTATCGCCCCATGCCACTGCCAACAATTCCGATGGATGCCTGCACGGCTTCTGTCCCTGCTTTGCAGGCAAATTCCCAATCTGCCGCTTGAATGTTGGGGGAAGTCCCGATGCTCTCGGCAACGACGGTGCTAGTGGGTTTGACGGCGTAGGGGTGGCTTTCACTCCCTACCCAGACGGCGCGGATGGCTTGGGCATCAATCTGTGCCCGTGCTAACGCATTGCGAGCGGCTTCGATAGACATGGTGATGACATCTTCATCTAACCCTGCCACAGCCTTTTCTTTGACAGGGCTTTCATTGAGTCCGCCCGTCCATACCTTAGAGATGGATTCGCCGAGTAAGCGATAAACTGGTACATACGCACCATAACCGACAATACCAACCTTACGATCCGAGAGCATGAGTAGATTCATGTCTATGTTCCTTCTTGTTGATTCAGTTGTGTAACGATTTCAATTGCGCGTTCAAGACGAAACTGTTTTTCACTCAGCATCTGGCGAACAACTCCCTCAACTTGTAGGGTTGTTGCTCCTGCCGCCACAGCCAATTGCTTTGCGTGAAGGCGCATGTGCCCTGCTTGAATGCCAGTCGTGGCAAGTGCACGCATGGCGGCGAAGTTTTGCGCTAACCCCACTACGACCGCGATCTGTGCTAATTCCGTAGCGGATTCAACCTGCAATATCTTTAGCACGACTTGGGCTGTTGGGTGGACACGTGTGGCACCGCCTACGATTCCTAAAGACATGGGGAGTTCAATAGAGCCATGCAAGCGGTCATCCTCTATCCACCATTTGGTGAAGCTGGTATAACGTCCATGCCGACAAGCATAAGCATGTGCCCCCGCTTCTACTGCACGCCAATCATTGGCAGTTGCCATAACAACCGCGTCAATACCGTTCATTACCCCCTTATTGTGGGTTGCCGCCCGATAGGGATCAACCTCAGCGAAGACAGCAGCTTCAATGATTCCTTTGGCAACTTGCTCTCCATCTTCGCCCAGTTCTGAGAAAGCAACTGATCCCCTTGCATAGGCTTTGCGCCGATCTGTTAAATTGCTAAGGATGCGCAAGTGGGCGCGTCCATCTGTGATGCGTTCAAGTTCTGGGCTAAGGCTTTCGGCAACGGTGTTGATCGCATTCGCTCCCATAGCATCGCGGGTATCAAATAGGATATGAACGATGAGCATCTTGCCGATAGGGGTTTCTTCAAACGAATGTATCTCAAGGTCTCGTGCCCCACCACCACGCCTAATAATGCTCCCCCCCGCTTCATTCGCAAGTGTCAAAAGATGTGTCTTGTGTGCTTCAATTTGTTGAATGGATGCGGCAAGGTCTGCGATGTCCAATAATTGGATTTGACCGATCATGATGGGATCGTCACTATGGGCAACAAACCCCAAATCTTCACGGAATAATTTAGCGGCATTACTTACCGCGGCGATAACGGACGGTTCTTCTACCGCCATAGGGATGAGGTAATCTCGCCCATTGATCCTGAAGTTTGTTGCAATCCCAAGTGGTATCCCTAAAACACCAACGGCGTTTTCTACCATGTTGTTTGCTTGATCGAGGGTCAATCCACTTAAACCGCACAAGGCAGAAACATCCTCTTCGGTGAGGTCTGCCCATACCTGAAGTTGTGATAACCGCTCTTGAGGCGTGTGTTTGTAGAAACCCGATAGACGTGAAGTTCGTGAGTTATTCATATTTTTAATCTAGCAACCATCTTCTATCAAAAGCTATCATAAACCTTATGATAAGCTGTCAAAATAAATCCTTGCTAGAGTGGGGTAGGAGCATGTTTTATGCTCTGGGGGAAGTTCATACAATATTTATGTCAGAATGCTTAAATGTGTACTCATGGAGAATTTCCTAATGATACCAGATGCTCCTAAACCTAATTCTCCCATCAACGCCATCATCAAGAATATTCGGGATGTGGTCATTCTTGTTACGGTGAGTGGTGAGATTACCTACATCATGCAATCTATTGAGCGGTTGACCGGCTACACCACTGAAGAGCTACACTCGATTTATGATCTGGTTTTCCCATCAGACCATGAAGCGTTAAACGCTTTGATCCACTCAACCTTCACCCATGATTACTATGATGGGGTGGTGGAATTGCGTCTGCAACATCGTGACCACTTTGTGGTTTATGTTGAATGTTTACCCCATTTGTTACGTATGGAAGTTCCCCTCATTGCTTTAACCATGCGCGACATCATGGAGAAGAAAGTATTTGAGATGATGCAGTCTCGTCAGGCAATCAATGAGCGGGAACTCAATTTATATTATGGGCAGCAGATTTTGCGGAATGCTGAGATGGAGCGTCGCCGTGTTGGAGAGTTGCTTTATCGGTTGCTACATACACATCTTTCTAGTTTAGAACTCACCCTTGATTCTTTAACCTATGCAGAAGATAAGAACCTAACTGATACCATCCCCACCCTATCCCAACTTGTGCGTAAGTTGCATCATGAGTTGCAAGCAACGGCACTGGAACTTTCAGAAGATATGCTTGAACAAACCACCTTGCCTAATTTGATTCGGTGGGTTGCTTTGCGTTATGAACAACGCTACGGCTTAAAAGTTCGGGTGAGTGATACCCCACTAGGGGAGTCTCCGCTTTCACTTGAACTGAAGAAACTTGTTTACCGTGTTATACACGAAGCCCTCAAGAATGTTGTCGATCATGCTGGAGTAGATTTTGCAGAAGTTGTGATCGATCAAAATGCCCATAAGATGAGCATCACTATTAGAGATCATGGGCAGGGATTCAATCTCAAAGAAATGTTGCACGAGCGTCAAGTTAGGGGGCTTTGGCGGATGTTGACCCATGCCCGTTTACATCATGCTGAACTTGAGATGCAGTCAATTGTTGAACAAGGTACTACGATCAAGCTAGTTATACCGATGGATACGGTGACAGAGCCAGCGAATCATGATTATCTACATCACCCCTATTTGTTATCAAATAATATTTCTGGCATGAGAGATACTTCACCAAGACCACAACTGGATATTTTAATTGCCGCGTCTCACCCCATTATGTTGCGTGGATTAAAATCTTATCTTGCAGATGCAAAAGATATTCATGTTGTTGCAGAGACAACACTTGGCAGTGAAGTATTGTCTCTTGTGGAATTGCACATGCCACATGTGATTCTGGCGGAGGTTAATTTAGCCAACGTCAATGGAATAGAGATTGCACGACGGTTACAACAATCCAACTTGGGTACTCGTGTTTTATTGTTGGGCAACTCCGTTGATACACATTACATTCAAGAAGTTTATCTGTATGGGGCGTTGGGTTATCTACCCAAAACAGCTTCTAGTGGAGAGTTGATTGAAGCCATCCGCCAAGTAGGAGTGGGGCAACGTTATATCAATGCCGAATTTATTACGGCGATTCAGGAATCAAAGTTAGATATTGATGAGGCATATCATGATCTAACTGAACGCGAACGCGAAATCTTACAGTTGGTTGCAGAAGGATACACCAATGCGGCAATTGCGGAAAAGCTGACCATTAGCCCTCGCACTGCTGAAACTCATCGTGCCAATATGATGCGTAAACTGGACTTGAAAAACCCATCGGAGGTGATTCGTTATGCGCTTAAACGCGGAATCATTGAGTTAGAATCGTAAATCCGATTGTAAATTTCATGTAGGTTTATTACAATTACAAGATGATGCGAACACATGGAAATGCTTAATGTCAATCTTAATTAGCTATAGCCTACCTGATACACCATTCGCTCTAAAACTTGGATACAATCTTCAGCAGCTGGGGGTTAACCTTGTTGTGGATCGTTGGGATATTCCATTTCATGAATCTTGGACAGATTGGCATCAACGTCTATTTGCCGAAGCAGATGCTTTCCTTGTGGTGATGAGTCCGCATTATATTGCCTCAACCGATTGTCAAGCTGAATGGGGCATTTTGACGGGGGGGGATCTGCCTGCTTTTGTGGTTGTAGCACAACCCCTTTTCCATCAAGACTGGCTAACGGAAAATCTTCAGCGGGGCTACCTCGATTTTTCTGACCCTGACGAACAGGTATATATAGCGAATCTTAAAAAGCTAATTGCACAGATTCGATCCTATTTACCCAACGCAATACGTGCTCCGCTGTCTGAACCTACACAGCTAGTCTTAGAGAACCTTTATCAATTAGCCTCTACACATGTGCTACATCAAACCTTGATGACCACTGGGCTAAGTCCCTCAACTGAAACACTTGTCCGTTCCAAAACCTTATTCCCTTCGCAATGGTTATCCATGCCACATTTTAGTACCCAAGACGGAGTATCTTTGGAGGGGCAACAAATTATGAACTTTGTCCTTCAACAACGTACTGTGTCTTTGTTCGGTGACAAAGGAACTGGAAAGACCACTACTTTGGAATCCCTTGCCCTTATACCGTGGCAGCGGATGTGGTTAGGGCAGGAAGTAGTGTACTTGCCCTTGTTGATGAGCAGGCTAGATGAAATGTTTTGGGATAAGCTCAGTCATGCGGTAGGCATGGTGTATCAATATTTCACTGATAAAAAAATAATTCTTTTAATTGACGATGCTGATTATTTTAGTCCTCTCGACATGCTCATCAATGAATTATCAGAACATGCTACAGCTAAATTTATTCATGGCTATTTGCTGGCTGTGCGACAAAATGACCACGTGGGGCAGTCCATTATCTTAACAGATTGGACACATGAACTGGGTGAGATGTTTTTGAGGGAGCGATTTGGAAACACGATACTGCGTACAACGCCTCCTAAGCACACAGCTTTTTGGTATCTGGCATCCCTGCTGAAGCCCAATGAATCCTCAGAGATACGCTTGTTGGATACGCTCATCACAAAATTATGGGCGGGTTCACATCAACACATACCCACCCCAATCGAGCCAATCAGTAAACTCACCGAGCATGTGGGGCGTATAGCCTATGATGCCTACACCCAAAATAAACCTTTCATGCCGATTGATGTATCTAACATCTCCACTATTCATATTAAGTTGTGGTTTCGTAAGTTGGGTGAGGGATATATTTTTCGCCACGAATTTTTCTTGCGTTACTTTGCTACCCAAGAATTGATGCGACGTGGGGTAATTGGCTCAATCGGTTATCCACAAGTCACCCCCACTGATGGGCGCGTCAGCACAGTTGTAGATAGCCTCATTGCTGATTGTGTGGAACTGAGTGAATCACCCACTTTGTTGGTGCAAGAGATTGCGGAAGTAGACGCTCTTTTAGGATTGCAAATAGGAATCCAGTATCTTTTTAAGCATGATGCCCGTTTTTGCGCTTGGTTGATTGAAAACGCTCTCAATCAAGTGAAAGACCAAACTGATCTATTTGTACTACTCAAGACACTGCTTCATCAATCATCTGAAACGGTTCTTGACGGATTGATCTTTGCCTTACGTTCCACCAAACCTAGCGTGCGACAGCTTGCGTATGATCTTCTAATGCGGTTGAGCGCACAAGAAATGGTGAATGCGACTTGGCAAGAATGGGCAGATAAAGCCGTCACTCTCTCCTCAAGCCTTACAAACTTGCAGGAGACTGTAGCAGGGCAAGTCCATATTTTTGCGGTACTGCTTCAACAGTTGCAACATCCATCAAATCATGTGCGACAGGCAAGTGTCCACTTACTTTCGCAATCGGCTGATGAGTCCTTCATCTATCCGATGTGTTTGGCGGTATATGACGAAGATGAGCAAGTTGCCCTAGAGGCGATTTCATTCTTGTCAATCGTGAAAGACGAAACCGCTATTCATACGCTGATTGATTTAGCGGATGATGGGCGAGTGAATATACAACAAGCCGCTACGCACACCTTACAACTGGGTGATTCATTTACGCAAGAAGTGATTCATCGCCTGCTTGTTTCATCTATAGATAAGGAAATACAAGTTAGACTATTGAATTTGTTGCGCGGTTATGATTCTCCACACATCTTACAAACGGTGCTTGGTTTTTCTGAGGATGTAGATGATGACATACGAACCGCCGCCATTTTGGCTCTTGAAAATCAATCTCAACCGGAGGTCATTGATAGGCTTATGAAGGCACAATCAGACGAAGCGGTAGCTAAACGTGAGACCCGTCCCATTCGTGAAATCGCTATGGACTTGCTACGAGCTTTAGGCTTCTCTTTTGGCTCTGCGTCTCCTGCTGTCCATGACCAACCAATAACAGGTGGCTCGTCGGCAGATCAGCTTAAGAATCGGTTGAAAGCACAACGAGAAACTCATCCCACCAACGAGCTACAGGCTATTCTGCAATTACTGAAACATGAACAGGTTTCGGAACGGATGAACGCGCTCGCTAGGGCAGGGTCTTTATCCATGGATGACCGTTTCATGGTCATTAACCAAGCACTGCTGGATGATTCACAATTGGTTCGCCTTCATGCCATTCAACATCTTTCAACAATAGATAACCGCCAAGCCATTCAATTGATGGTGGATTCATTGGTAGGGAATGATGCGGTCATTATTGAAAAAGTGTCTGCACATTTATTAGAAAAAGGTACGCAACTTGTCCCGCAACTCTTGGATGCGTTGGATAATCCGTCATCCGAATATCGAGTTGCTGTTATCGAATTGCTTGGTAGGATAGGGGATCCCTTTGCTATACCAAAGTTGTCAGCCTTACTTTCCGATCAAGCAAGCGCACCACGCTATAAGAAGCGAGTGTGTGATGCCAGCTTGGAGTCACTCCAGAAGATAGGAACAAAAGAAGCCCTCAATGTAGTGAACTGGTGGAGGACGCATAATCAAGGGGCATCCTCCAATCAAACCACAACCTCCTCCCCAAACCAGCCCTTATCGTTTTCTATCTCCAAATTGCAAGATGACCAAGCCGATCTAAATGCTGTGTTACCCTTAGACCCCACTGAGCCGAATCGTCCAACGTTGCCCCTTGCTCCCTTTGCATCCCAATCTATTCCGTTGAATATCTCTGAAAACATTGTTGAAAATACAACCATCCTGAATCGGATTTTATCTGATCTGCTAGGCAAGGAATGGGGTAGCCGAGAAGACGCGGCGAAGTCGCTACGCGAATATGCTAAAACCCATAGCAACACTGAAAATCAAGCGTTGATAAGTATCTTGACCCCTCTTCTGGAAGATCAAGATTGGTCAGTCCGAACTGCCACGATAGAGGCGTTAGCTTGGCTACACGATACAAGTGTTGTCCCTAGTTTGATTCCATTGTTGCAAGATAGAAAATGGGTCGTTCGATCAACAACGATTCGTGCGCTCACTGAGCTAAAAGATATGCGTCCTGTACCTACCATCATTGGTTGCTTAAAGGATTCTCATACCAATGTGCGCGAAGCTGCCGCCGAAGCATTGGGTATCCTACGCACGCCAGACGCTTTCATGGCATTGAAGGAAAATTTGCAACAGGATGACGCATATATTCGCCTTGCCATCGTGCATGCCATTTCGCAGTATGGGGAGACGGAAATTATCCAACCCTTGTTAGCTGCTGTGAATGATGTTCATGTCAATGTGCGCTGGGCGATCATCCAGTCTCTTGCCAAGATACGGAGTGACCGTGTTGTTCCCACTTTGATAGATGCCTTAGAGGATGAGGCGCGTCCGAATTGGGAAGATGAGCGTATTTGTGATTTGGCATTGGCAGGATTGCGTCAGATTAATTCACCCGAGTCTATAGTTGCCATTGAAGAATGGAAGAAGAAACAACATATCTAAACTGATGGTCAGTTTAAGTATGATTTACCATATACTAAAATAACCAAATCTTACATAATTGCTATGTATAGTTGCTTAGTGTGGTATGGTTTTTCAGAAGTGAGTGAATAATGAAAATCTTTATTAGCTATGCCCGTGTTGATAAACCATATTGTATGCAGATTGTGAACACATTAGATGTTCATGATGTTTGGTATGACCAAAGGCTCTATGCAGGACAACAATGGTGGAAAGAAATCTTGCGCCGTTTAGATTGGTGCGAAGGATTCATTTATCTGTTATCTCCTGATTCCGTGAATTCTGAATATTGCTGGCGTGAATTTGAACTAGCCGAGAGTTTAGGGCGACAGATTATCCCCATCCTAATTGTGCCCAATACCCCCATCCCACCACGTTTGGCAGACTTGCAATACATAGATTTAACGGGTGGCTTGTCCGTTGAGAATGTTACTGACCTATTGAATTCCATTTATGTGGCTGACCAACGCAACAAGACAGCCACCAATCTACCAGTTTCTAATATCCGTTCCGAACAGATTCAACCTCCGGTGATTACCAATAGCAAAATTGTGGGGCAGGCGGCAGCAGCAATGGAAAACGCTCAGTTCGATCAAGCGGTCTATCTCTTGCGCCAAGCCAAAGAAGCCGGCTTTCAGTCTCAGTTCATCAAGATAGATGAATTGTTACAGGTCGCAGAATCTGCATTAGAACGCCAAACCTATCTACGAGAGGCTGAGCGTGAATACCGCCAGATCAGTGATTTGGTGCGCCATCAATTCACCCGTGAGTGGGGATGCAAGGCTTTTCAAGAGTTTCATGTTGCCTATCCTGATTATGACCCTGATGGGATTGCAACAATTTGTGGCGTAACTTCTGAGAAAGCGAGCATGGTTGCACCGACGGCTCAGCAGGGGGTACTATTCAATGTGGATGAGGTTGATGATAAAGCACACGATTTCACGCGAGAACCCAACCCCAACCCAACGGGAAATGGATATTCACCAACGCGCATTCAAGAGATTACCAATGATATGGATAATATTCTCATAACAAATCCTGTTCCCGTTGTCATTTCTAAACCTTCTGTCACCACGAACACACAATCGCCTGTTGTAACAACTGTCAAGCAAACAGTTGCTACGCTGACTTTGCCACTGTTAGAGTTCATTGAAATACCTGCGGGTGTGGTACATCTTGATGCCTTCGCGGATTCATCCCCTAATGTGGAGCGGTCTGGACAATATATCAAGCTATTTAGAATGACGAAATATCCCGTTACCAATCGACAATATCAAATGTTCATACAAGATTCAGAAGGGTATGCCAATGAGGTGTGGTGGCGGTTTTCTCCACAGGCGGTTAACTGGCGCAAGGAGAATCCTAAGCCTAAACCCTCCCAATTCAAAGGGGATGAACGCCCACGTGAAATGGTGAATTGGTATGATGCTATGGCGTTTTGCGGTTGGTTAGGACACCGATTGGGAAGACGGATTACCCTTCCAACGGTGGCGCAATATCAGCGTGCTGTGCAGGGGAATGATAATCGTGTTTTCCCGTGGGGCATGGAATTTCATCGTGAATATTGTAACACTCGTGAAAGTGGGATGAAGATGACCACCCCTGTCAATCAATACGATAAAGGGATTAGCCCATACGGTATCTATGATTTAGCCGGAAATATTTGGGAATGGTGTTTAGATATGGTAGAAGAGTCTGATGAATCACTAGAGGGACGGCTTGTTCGTAAGCGTGCTGTTATTGGTGGTTCGTTTGTGAGTCCATACGAACGCTCTCAAATCACCTTCAATTATTATTTGAACCCCCAAACCCTCTACGCATCTATCGGCTTTCGTGTGATCGAAAGTGTTGATTAAATTATGTCTAATGATTCTAACACACAATTCAGTTTTCATGTGACAGGGAACATCAACGCGGGCAATAACGTGTCCATCTCCGGGCGTGATGTCAACATGAATATCCAAGCTGGAGGAGATTTTCACCAAAGTGGTCATATTTATGTGGGTGGGGTGGAGGCTACTCCTGAGCAACTCCAAACCTTGCAGAAGAAACTAGGAAACCTAGAGAAGACCATACAGAATGAACCTCTATCAGCGGAAGTATTGCAAGGCGCGTTGGCAACTTTGGGGGAGTTCAAAGCGCAATTGACGGCTTCGCACAAACCTGATGGCAATAAAATCGTTGACCTAGCAAAGAAACTCGGAAGGCTAAGCCCCACTATTGCCGGCACGCTGATCTCTATCTTTGCCGATCCATTGGTGGGACAGATTGTCTCCGTAGCAGGCGAAGCCGCTTTTTCGTTCTATGAACGCTTGCGGGCAAGTCGCCCAGAATATTTCAATCGTTAAGTTGCCGTATGTGACGGAGCATCACCTATATGGTTTTTGAATCTGTGCAACAGTGGGGAGCTTATACCTTACAACACTGGGCAACTCTCAAGCAAGAAGCGGAAGATGGCGGCTACAGCAATAAACTTGAAACATTAGTCTCAATGATGCTACAACCTGTTTTACCCAAGACAGTAGCCGCATTGCCTCAACTGACCAAACTACTTCGTACAACCAAGCAAGGGGATGGTCTAGCCAAATACTTAGAGATCTATATCAAAGAAGCAAAAGCCCCCTTCACACTTAATAACGTGGTCAAGAAATTGGTTGAGGAAGCACGTGCTAATCCTGAGCTTCAAAGTAGCCTTGATCGTTTGATGTTGGATGTTGGGTTGCTGGGTGGAATCAATTACAGCGATGAGGTGCATCGCCAATTCTTGAAGGGCTTGCTAGATGATATGTGGCAAATCATCCGCGAACCTTCTGGGTTGCGCGTACAAGCCGAGTTGATTTCTGCTGGGCAGAATGTCGCTGTTGCCGGACGTGATGTTAACATTGTGTTGCAACACTACGAAGGGAATCAAGTCGAATTAATTTCCTACTTAAATTCGGTCATTGCTGAGTGGAGTCGATCTGACTTCACACACATTATCCCCGGCGCAATCAATCGGACGGATTCTAACATTCGGTTTCACCAGCTGTATACGCCAGTAGATATATGGAAAGAAAATGTCTATGAGAGCTTCAATGAAGAACGCCTGACTGAGTTTCGTTTTCGTGCGATCGAAAATGATTTGAGTGATCTACGACGACCTGTCTTGGAAGCCATCGCTACTTATCCTCATCTGGTCATCACTGGTGCTGCTGGGAGTGGCAAGAGTTCGATTGCTCGTTTTGTAGCGATTACTTTGGCGTATGCCTGCTTGCCAGAATCTAGCCAACGCGAAGGGCGGCAACAGGGTTTAGATTATCTAGGGACATCATGGATTCATGGGGCAATTTTGCCCCTGCTGGTTACGTTGCGTTCCTTCGCCACTTCTAAATATTTTCCCACCAAACCAGAAGAGGGGCGTGCTAAACAATTACTAGATTATTTAAGGGAGCGTACCGATTCCTTTGCCAATGAACTAGAAAAATATCTCACCAAACAGACTGAACGATATGGGGCAACCTTGATTCTGGATGGTTTGGATGAAGTGTATGAAGAGAAACAACGCATTATTCTACAACGTATTATTGAAGACTGGGCTTTCCGTTTCCCTAAGTGTCGTGTAGTCATCACCAGTCGAACGTATGCCTATCGTACTGGGGATAAATGGCGGTTGTCTGATATGTTTGTTGCCGCAGAACTTGCACCATTTACCGTTAAACAGATGAAGGCATACATCACCAACTGGTATCAACAGGCGGCAATTACACGCGCTCCTACTTTTGGTGGATGGGCAAGCGCAGAGGCGAAAACCCAAGAACTGGCTGTTGACCTCATTCGCCGTATCGAAAATTCTACCCAGCTTCTCCCGCTGATGCGTCAACCTTTGTTGCTGGTGATGTTGGTTTTGTTACATGAGGGCAAACGTAAGTTGCCCGTGAAGGTAGCAGAACTTTATAAAGAGACTGTCGATTTGCTAGATCGTTGGGGAGTCCAACGCGATGATGAGGTCAAGGAAATACAATCACTCAACCATGATCGAATGCGAGACGCACTCAAGTTAGTTGCTTTTGACTTGCAACGCGACCAAGAAATGTATTTGCGTTATCCGCATAGTCTACAAACTGGGCAACTTCGTAAACGATTACAAGAACAAGATCGCCCACCTGATGGGTTAGGGGTTTCGGTCAAAACCGTTTTAGACTATCTGGGAACACAGCACGGCATTCTTGTTTCTGACCGCAATGGTTATTATCGTTTTCCACATTTAAGCATCCAAGAATATCTTGCCGCCCTATCTCTCATTGAGTTGTATGATGAGATTGATATGCCCAAAGATTTGAAGCCGCCTCACGGACAAGAAGAGTGGTCATATCCGGAAAATGTACCCGTTCTACTTGCTAGTGATCCGTATCGCTGGCGTAATGTCGCCATTTTCGTGGGGGCAATTTTGGCGGCTGATACCGGAAATGATCGCCGTTGGAGTTTAATTGAGGAGTTATTAGAGTTTGACGTGGATGGGTCTGTTGATGATGGACAAGGATATTGTATCTATATTGCGGCAGAAGTTTGGGCATCTGTTTACTTAAAGTCACGTCTTCCTACTCATCGTTTGCTAAGGCACAAACTTTTGACCTCTTTAGAAAAGATTGAACGTAGTGAGTTTTTAGATGCTCCTGAACGTCAACGGGTGGATCGCATCTTGAAACAACTGCGTGAAGATATTGACATGTACCCATGAAGAAATTTTGCTTAAGCCTAGTCATACTTTTACTGGTGTTGGTGTTGGGGCAATCTAGCTTGGCAATGGACAACACCCTTAGGCGGATCCGTGTACCTATTCTAATGTACCATTACATCAGCGAATTGCCTCCACATGCTGATGAAATCCGACGAAACCTAACGCTATCTCCCGCGATTTTTGAGGCGCATTTACAGTATTTATCCGACAACGGTTATCAAACTGTCACCCTAGAAATGTTAGACTTGGCTTTGACAACAGGCTACCCATTGCCAGAGCGTGCGGTGGTTTTAACTTTTGATGATGGATATATTGACCACTATCAAACTGTATTTCCTGCCCTCCAAAAGTTTGGTTTTGTGGGCACGTTTTTTCTTGTCTCAGGGCGAATAGATCATCATGACCCTGCGTATCTGTCATGGGATCAAGCCAATGAGATGAGAATGGCAGGGATGGAAATGTCTCCTCATACGAAGACTCATTTAGGTCTAGTGGGGCGAGACTATGATTTTCTACTCTATGAGATATTGGGATCATTGGAAAGCGTACAATCGCATACCCTATCCACCAATCAGTTTTTTGCTTACCCCGCTGGACAGTACGACCCATTCACCCTTGAGGTGTTGCAACATATTGGGATTACCAGAGCGGTGACTACCCAGATGGGTAACTTACATACCACAGACAACCGCTATGAGATGTCACGCTTGCGCATTAACCACGATACTTCTGTTGCTGGATTAGCTTATCTGCTTCAGTTGAAATGAGTGGGGGCAGGCTACTCTGATTGAATCGAAGAGTAGCCTGTTTAGAAATGAAAAACTACTTATGTGAGGGCGTTTAACTCTTCTTGCTTTTGTGCATAAACCAAAGATTCTTCAGTCTGGGCATCAAACAAGTGGATGTTATCTACGTTGATGACAACGTTCATGCGGTTGCCTACCCGTGCTTGTGTACGTGGATCAAGGCGACCGATGAAGTTCTTGCTACCTTCTTCTAGGTATACAATCATCTCGTTACCCATTTGTTCAACTACATCAATGGTAGCTTCAACAGATTGGGGGTTGATATTGGCAGGGGTTAAACTTTGATCGTGGATGTCTTCTGGGCGAATACCGAAAACAACCTTCTTCCCAAGATATTTCTTGACGATTTCTTGACGGTTTTGCGGAATAGTAATTTGGAAGATGCCTGTATCCACTGCCAAACCTTTATCGGTTTGGATGATGCTTGCATCGAAGAAGTTCATGGAGGGGCTGCCGATAAAGCCTGCTACGAACACATTGGCGGGGTTATGGTATAGGTTGAATGGGGTATCAATTTGCATCAATCGCCCAGCATTCAATACAGCAATACGAGTACCCATGGTCATTGCTTCCACTTGATCGTGGGTGACGTAGATGAAAGTCGTTTGTAGGCGTTGGTGCAATTTGCTGATGAACGAACGCGCTTCTACACGAAGTTTTGCGTCAAGGTTGGAGAGAGGTTCATCCATGAGGAATACTTTAGGTTCACGAACAATCGCGCGACCTACTGCTACACGTTGGCGTTGACCACCTGAAAGCTGGCGAGGACGACGGCTTAACAATTGTTCAATACCCAATTGCTTTGCTGCTTCCCCAACTTTTGCATCAATGACATGCTTAGGGGTTTTGCGCAAGCGTAGACCGAAAGCCATGTTTTCATAAACGGTCATGTGTGGATAGAGCGCATAGCTTTGAAATACCATGGCGATGTCACGATCTTTTGGCGCAACGTTGTTCACCACGCGATCACCAATGAGGATTTCGCCATCACTGATTTCTTCCAAGCCTGCCAACATGCGTAAGCTGGTTGACTTTCCACATCCAGACGGACCGACTAACACAAGAAACTCTTGATCTTTGATGTCAATATTCAAATTTGAAACAACAGCATTATCGCCATACTTCTTGTTAACATTTCTAAAAGTTACACTAGCCACTGATTTCCTCCAGTTTTTGAGTAGTTTAGTAGTTGTTTATGCAATTTGCACAAACATCTTGCTTGACTTAAAGATGATTCCATAAACAGATTATAATAGATTTCTTGCAAAATGCAAAATTCTGGTAGCTAAATGTGGATCAATTCCAAAGGATTTTAATGTGACAAAGCAGATTAGTGCTGAGATCATCAGTATTGGTACAGAGATTTTATTAGGTGTATTGACGGATACCAATTCTGTTTACATGGCGCAGGCATTACGTGAGTTGGGGGTGAATGTTTTCTTCATGTCTTCGGTTGGGGACAACGAAGCCAGAATAGCCTCTGTTATTGAGGTCGCCCTTAGCCGTGCGGATGTAGTCATTATGTGTGGTGGGCTAGGTCCAACAGTTGATGATATGACGCGCGAAGCGGTTGCACGTGCTCTTGATAGAAAATTGGTCTTTCATGCCGAGCTACTAGAACAAATTGCTGAACGCTTTGGGCGGTATCGCACCCAAATGACCGAGAACAATAAACGCCAAGCATACCTTCCAGAACACGCTATAGTGATAGAAAACCCTGTGGGCACTGCTCCCTCCTTTAGTGTCGAACTGGAAGACCAAACCATCATTTGCTTGCCGGGTGTACCACGAGAAATGAAGTTCTTATTCCAAGAGAAGGTTATTCCCTATTTGAGAACGCGCTATACCCTTACCGATGTCATTCACATTCGCACGCTCAAAACGGCAGGGATAGGCGAAAGTATGCTGGATGAGATATTGGGGTCAGAATTATTGAATGGTGCCAATCCCAGTATTGGGTTGGCAGCTCACATGGGGCAAATTGATATTCGGATCACAGCGAAGGCGGGCACGCTGGAACGCGCACAAGAATTAATTATGCCTGTAGAGTCTGCGGTTCGTCAAAGAGTGGGGAAGTATATTTTTGGTGCTGATGACGATGTGATGGAACGTGTCTTGTTGAACTTGCTTCAGCAACATCAATTGAGTTTAGACATTGTTGAGTGTGGTATTGAGCAATCTATTCAACAACGTCTTGTTGCCATTGAACCTACCGCGTCACAATGGCGTGCTCACCATTATGCCACCCTTGAAGACTTGCGCCATTCCTTAAGCGCATCCCCACAGCACACCAAACTCGACTTAGGGCGACAACTTGTAGAGGAGATCATGTCCTCCAGCTTATCATCTGTTGTGATAGCGATCATCAGTGAAGTGGGTGTGGATGAATCGGATACCAATGCAGGAACGCTTATTGTGGTGGCAACCGCAAAAGGGAAGCGTGAGCGGTCATTTGGTTTTGGTAGTCAGTACGACCAGTTTGCTCAGTTGGTGGGAAACTGGGGCTTTGCGATTGCGTGGAGTCTGTTGGTGGATTTATTGGAAGAAGCACCCTAAATAAGCAAAGTGCGATTTGTGTCGGAAGGTTATCTGATGCGGTTCAGAATCACCCTGAACATCTTTCCTATATCTAATAGGGAGGTTGTTCAGGATGAAAGTAAACCAGCATAATGGGTGATGGAGGTGCTATTGATAGAAGTTAGTCGTCATTTAGACTTAAGACAGACATGAACGCTTCTTGTGGAATCTCCACACTTCCGATCATCTTCATGCGCTTCTTGCCCTTCTTTTGTTTTTCAAGCAATTTCTTTTTACGGCTGATGTCTCCGCCGTAGCACTTTGCAAGAACGTCTTTACGGAGTGCTTTTACATTCGCACGTGAGATCACATTTTTGCCGACGGCTGCTTGAACTGGAACGACAAACATTTGTTGTGGAATCAGGTCTTTGAGTTTGTTGACTAACTTTTGACCCTTATGATACGCATCATCCCGATGCACAATCATGGAGAGTGCGTCCACCGCATCCTTGTTAACAAGAACATCCAACTTCACCAAGTCACCGGGACGATACTCATCGAATTGATAATCAAGGCTGGCATAGCCCCGTGTTGCGCTTTTGAGGCGATCAAAAAAGTCTACGATGACTTCAGCCAATGGGATGTAATAATGCAGGGTGACGCGCGTCTTATCCAGATATTCTGTGGTGATGTATTCTCCGCGCTTGTTGATGACCAAATCCATCACTGCGCCGATGTATTCTTGCGGAACGTAGATTTGAATTTTCATCCATGGCTCCCGTATTTCCTCGTATTCACTAGGATCAGGTAGCATGGCAGGGCTGTCGATACGAATAACATCACCATTACGCTTGACGATCTCATATTGCACGCTGGGGGCGGTCGCCAAAATGTCTAGGTCATATTCACGTTCTAAGCGTTCTTGCACAATCTCCATGTGAAATAGCCCAAGGAACCCTACACGAAAGCCGAAGTTCAATGCTTGTGAGTTTTCTGGTTCAAAGGTGAGGGCAGCATCATTGAGCTTTAACTTTTCAAAAGCCTCGCGCAGGTTGGTGTATTCGTCATTGTCGGTAGGGTAGAAACCAGCAAAGACCATCGGTTTGACATCTTTGTAGCCGGGGAGGGCTTCTTGTTCTTTACCGTTGTTGAGTGTGACGGTATCCCCCACCTTACACTCTTGAACTGTTTTTAGACCGGTAGCAATGTATCCTACCTCACCAACCCCAATCTCGGTCGTTGCGTTCATGGTTGGGTTGAAGAAGCCAATCTCAATGGAGTCGAAGTTGGCATTGGTTGCCATCAATTTCATCTTCTCATTATTGCGAGCCATGCCATCTACTACCCGTACATAGGCGATCACCCCTTTATAAGAGTCATAATGTGAATCAAATACCAATGCTCTCAGCGGGGCTTCAATGTCTCCCTTTGGTGGTGGAACACGTTCAACCACTGCTTCTAATACCGCTTCTACATTGATACCGGTTTTAGCGGAGATGCGAATCATATCCTCTGGTGAGATGCCTAGCAAATCAGCGATTTCATCTGCTACATCATCAGGGCGAGCGGCAGGCAAATCAATCTTATTGATGACTGGGATGATCTCTAAGTTGTGTTCTAATGCTAGATAAACATTGGCAAGCGTTTGCGCCTCAATGCCCTGACTAGCGTCCACTACCAAGATTGCTCCCTCACATGCCTGTAATGCACGGCTAACTTCATAGGTGAAGTCCACATGACCAGGTGTATCAATCAGATTGATGAGGTATTCAGTTTGATTTTGTGCCCGATAAGACATCCGCACTGCTGATGCTTTAATGGTGACACCACGCTCACGCTCTAAGTCCATGTTGTCAAGTAATTGTTCTTTCATCTCTCGATCACTGACCGTATTGGTAAGCTGTAGCAGGCGGTCTGCTAGGGTACTTTTCCCATGGTCAATATGAGCGATGATGCAAAAATTGCGTATGTTTTGACGATCCATTCTTGTTCCGTCTCTGAATCAGAAATCCTACGGTCGATATTGTACCAAATTATTCTGGGTGTGCTGATGTTTGTTCATCAAGGAGTTGATGAATGTATATCTCATAATCAATGGCGAGTGCTTTATTTTGGGTGAGCCACGCCAAAAATTCAATGTTACCATCCGAACCCTGAATGGGTGAGTGTGTTAATCCACTGACTGCCAATCCTGTTTGGGTGGCAAATTGGCAGATAGTCAGTAAAACTGCACGATGAACTTCTTTATCTCTGATGATTCCGCCTTTACCAACCTCATCTCTTCCTGCTTCAAATTGCGGTTTGATTAGCGTAATCATCTGCCCATTGTCGGTGAGCCAAGCCTGTGCTTTCGGAATGATTAACTTGAGCGAAATGAAGGAGACATCTACCACCACCAGATCAATTGATTCTGGTAGGGCATCAACATAGCGTGCGTTGGTTCGCTCCATAGTCACCACACGTGGGTCAGAGCGTAGTCGATAGTCCAATTGACCATAGCCAACATCAATAGCGTAAACCTTTTTTGCTCCGTGTTGTAGTAGGCAATCGGTAAACCCTCCAGTACATGACCCAACATCAGCGCAACACATTCCTTGTGTGACAATAGGAAAGGTGTGTAATGCCCCTTCAAGTTTTTCTCCACCACGCCCCACAAAACGCTTCTTGGTCTTCAAATCAATCTTGGCATCAAGGGAAACTTTGCTTCCGGGTTTATCAACTTTCTGACCATCAACAATGACTTCGCCTGCCATAATCATTCCTTGTGCTTTAGAACGTGTCTCGGCTAAACCGCGTTCTGTGAGGAGCATATCTAATCTGGTTTTGCTCACTATTCATTTCCTTTAGTCAAATAGATAGTCAATTCAAGTGGATTAGGGGTGTCCGCTTTGACAACAAAACCGTCAAACTCGATTGGAATATAGCCATCAGATCGAATGAGTACACTGTAGGGAAATGAAACATCATCGTTTGATAATTCTAATGGGCGTACCAATTCAAAATACCCATTGCGATCGGTGACAGCAAAGTCATAAATCTGTGATGTATTCCACGCAAAGTCTGCTACTGAAAATTGATCGCTAATCAAGATGAATGATACTCCCTCTAATCCTTGTTGCGAACTAGCGTCTAAGATTCTGCCGCGCAGTGCAAGCCCTTCAGGATCAGCAAAGCGATCAATGGGCAACTGTCCAATGCCCACACTGGCTTCATTTGTTGCCAATCTAATTTCATCTATGTAGAGGTCAATACGGTATCTGCCGTCTAATAATCCACCGCTACGGGCTATGCGTGTGAGGAATTGAGTGCCATTTTCAGGATTCACCCAAGAGAGATTTTGTGAAAAGAATAATTCCTCATCAATATACCATTCTAACCGCCAGCGCGTATTGGCTCCAATTTTGTTCCAGTCAAATTGGGTGAAGAGATTTTCTACCGTGTTAGGGTAGTTGGTTGTTGGACTACTATTGAGTGCCTCAATTTGATTTTTCCCTCCGATAAAGGTAGGTTCACTGAAGACTTTAGGGAAAGCACCATCGGCTAGTCCTGCAAGGGTGAAATCGGAAGTAGCCGATAAACGTCCCATGATGTATAGCTCTAGCCGATATTTGCCGGGCAAGAGTCCATTTGCATCTTGAATGCTAATTGTCTTTGATCCATCCGCACCATCACGCCACACATCTGGCGGAGTACGAAAGATTTCTACTCCCTCATAAAACCAACGTGCTGTCCACTCTAAACCATCTTGCATATTGCGATAGATGAAACGTGCATTTGCGATTGTCCCTACCGGCAAAACAAAGCCATTTCCTAGAGGATTCCCAGATTCATCAGCCAACCCAAAAACAATATCACTGAACGAGGGGGAAAATTGTGCCCCTCCACCAATGACAATATTGGTGCTTCCTAAAACGATGTTATCCGCCAATAGGGTGAAGTCGTATACCCCATTGGGAAGTACCTGATTGCTTGTGCCCACATACCATAACCCACTACTTCCCCCACTCCAGCGAACAGGGGCAAGGCTGAGAGCCGTATTGGGAATATTGTCTGTATTGACCCGTAACTCATAGACGGTGTTAGGTTGCATATTCGCATAGTCAAAGAACAGATATAAACTGCGTGTGCCTGTTGGTGCGCTGGTAATGACGTTGGTTGGCATGTTGGCTTCGTTAATGGCGGTACTGAAGAAGAAGCGTGTAGCTAAAGGTGACAGAAACCCAAACTGTGAAAGGCTCTCATTGGTTGGGCTAGAAACAACTTCAACAGTTGTTTGAAGGGTGGCGGCGCGTACTAAGGGTTGGGCAAAACTGCTTGGGCGCAAGGCGTTGATAAAGCCGCCAATAGGAATGCAAGTATCCCGTTCGTTGATCGTTCCATCCTGATTGGTATCTTGCAGAACGGGACAGGTTTGGCTAGAGGTTTGGCGTGTGAGTGGGGCAGTGGTTGGAATGCCAATGAGTTCACCGTTTTGATTATATACCCCACCCCCAGCCATGAGAGCTGGTATCGCCGCACTGGTCTTGAACCATGTTTTTTCGCCTCCACTAGGTTCTGCGGTGAAGCTGGTAATGGTTCCTTTGCGTAGTTGTACTGGGTCTGCTGATAGGTTGATATATCCCATTACGGATACGGTATCATCCAACTCTACTATGTTGGAATCGCCAAGTTCAACAAAGGGTAAAGATAGCGTGTCCAAGTCAACCGTTCTTCCATCATTGGACTGGGTGATTTGTAACACCGCTAGATCAAGACCTTCATTGGCTTGAGCAACTTCTGCACGATAAAGCGGGATGGGTGCTTGTTCGGTTGAAAGACTTAGCGCAATGATGATGGTATCTCCATTACAAGCGTCGTTAGGGACAGTGTGGTGTGCATTGGTCAAAATTAGTCCGCGTCGGCTGACCAATGTTCCTGAACCCACACAGACGATTTGTAAATCATCACGGGTTTCTTGTGCCAAATAAACCAGAACAGTAGCGCGTTTAATGCGATCAAGGCTTTGCTCAAATGGGGTAAGAACGGTGGATTGAGCATTGACAATCGATGATCCAGAAAACAAGGATATAATCAAAATCATCAACAGATAGGAAGCCAAAGGACGATTCATTAAAAATCTAAATCCTCCAAGAACGTTTCAAATAGGATATAGTTTTCATCATAGGTACTTGCCTCTGAGATGAAGGTGATAACCAATGCTCGTCCCCCTACATTGACCACAATATCGACTCCACTCACAACGGATGGAATGGCTTGTATGAAAGGATTCTCAGAAGTTTCGACGTAAGTAAATAGCCCTCGTATACCCTCCTGGTCTTCTGTCAATTGATAGGATTCCACCAGCAAGGTGCGATAGGCGGCCAGAGTTTTTGAGCGTTCAAGCGTCAATAAGTCAAGAATGGAACGGGCTTGTGAATCTCCTGAAACAGGGATGGATGCAATTTGAAATGTTGTGGGATAACCACGCTCATGGCGATTTTGCACGCGGAATACATAGTCTGCATTGGTGGGTTCATCAAGTAGCCAGTCAGCTGGATACAGTGCGGTGATGCCGACTTCAATATTCGTATAGATGGTCTTCCTAGATAGGGTGGCGTTCTTTAAGTTTAGAATGGTGAGGAGTGCGATCAACCCGATTACCAAGACAAGAATGTGCCCCCAACGTTGAACAGGGGGGGGATCATTGAACGGATTATTTCGTAAATCGGTTACTTGCATGATTATAGTGATCTCTCTGTTGTCTGTTGTGATTGTCGCTGTTCAGCAACGCGCATCAAAAAAGATAAAATGATGGAAAGCGCAATTATTCCACCCAAACTTACCACTAAGCCAATGAGGAAATTGGGTGTGCTTGTGGATAGGGTGAGTTTGGTATTGGCGAAGTTACCCTTTAAGATGTGAATGAATCCATTTAGAAACGATCCTAACCCAAGTGTAACGACTGGAAAGAATCGGCTTTGTTGTGAAAAGATGAGCTGGCTAAGCGCGTAGGCGGCGAAGATAGACGAGATGAAATATAGGACGGTTGTTCCAAAAAGGTATAGCACTAAGCTAGATAGGGTGGGTTGATTACTCAATAGATAATGTAAACTGTCCACACTGCTAAAACTGATGGCAATTACTTCAGCATGAGCCACTAAATCTAATGGAGTGTGGAAGGGCAATATGCGTCCCAAATAAACCAAGATGATGTAAGTTGTAATCGAAGGTAAAAGGCTCATGCTTAAACTGTGAACAAGAATTTTATTGAAGAATGTATTCTCATTGATCCAAAGTGGAATATTTAACACGTTATATAGCAGAGGGATGAGGATGCCATTTGCCACTATAACCGCGAATAGAAAAGTATGCCACAACCCACGGCGAGGCAACCGCGCACGCAATTCACCAAAAAGTGAAAAGATGACCCACAAGGTTAAGGGTAGCATGAGCGCGATATATCTACCTTCTTCAGCATCAGGAAGGCGACTGCCAACAAGTTGAAAAGCCAAAGCGACTATGAATAGCGATGTTGCAATGAGATTGAGGGTCAACCAAACACGCCGATAAGGATAGATGAGGTCTTCTACTGAGGTTGGGGTAATCGAATTGTAGCGCATGGGAAGATAGTCAGACTAGAAAATAGGTGGCAAGTTTTGTTAGCATTTCAGGCTTGAATCCCTAACTAAAGGAAATGAATGAACAACATGAAGGTAGTTTTAAGAATACAGCAAATTTCTCTAATTGCATTGGTTATTTTCGTATTCAACTTGGGCGCGTTGGGCGCACAGGATGCCAATACCCTGATTTATGGGCTAACGCTTGATCCAAGTGGATTCGATCCGCATATCAATCAATCTGCTGAAATTGGTATTGTCTTACGCCAAGTATACGATACCTTAATCTATCGCCACCCTGAAACGGGTGAGTTTGTCCCTGGTCTTGCTACACGCTGGGAAGTCTCAGAAGATGAAATGACGTACACTCTTTATCTTCGTACTGATGTACTCTTTCATGATGGTACACCCTTCAATGCAACCGCTGTTGCTGTCAATTTAGATCGGATCGTCAATCCTGAAATTGCCTCTCAAAAGGCACGTTATTTGTTAGGGAGTTATAGTGGCTATGAACTTGTGGATGACTATACCATCCGCATGATCCTAGCAGAACCTTATGCGCCACTCTTGGATTCCCTTAGCCAAGTCTACTTAGGAATGGCAAGTCCAACTGCTTTAGCTCAACATTCAACCGAGCGGTATCAATTCAACCAAGTGGGAACGGGACCGTATATCTTCTCTGATTTTATCCCTGGCGATCATGTTGCGCTTGAGCGTAATCCTGCCTATGTTTGGGGTCCTGAGTTTTATCAAAACCCTAGCATTGATACAATTGATTATCGTTTCTTCACCGATCCTGTAGCACGGTCACTCTCTCTTGAAGGGGGATTAGTGGATGCAATAGGGGAAATTCCAGCGACGGATGCCCGTATCCTAGCTGCGAATCCAGACTTTCAACTGATCCCCACCACCATTCCCGGACAACCTTTACAATATATGATGAATGTCACCCAAAGTCCTACCGATGAATTGGCTGTTCGGCAGGCGTTGATTTATGGTGCTAACCGCACGCTGATTAGTGAAACCGTTTTCCAAGGTTTTTCTGAGGTGGCATGGGGACCTCTTTCTAGCAGTACGCTTTACTACTCTAATGAGGTCGTTGGGCGATATGACCATGATCTTGAAAAGGCGATTGACTTGTTGGTGCAAGCCGGCTATGAAGATACCGATGCCGATGGGATTCGTGAGCGCGATGGTCAACCGTTGACGGTCAAAGTTATCGTTCCAAGTTGGGGAAGTGTGCCAGAGGTTTCACAACTGCTAAAAGATCAATGGAGTTTGTTGGGTGTTGAAACTGTCTTAGAAGTTGCTCCCACTTTCTTTTCAGTATTGGATGCTGTTGAGGTTGGTGAGTATAACTTGGTAGCATTCTATAGCTTTGGGGTAGACCCTTCCCTCTTGAATAATTACTACCTAACCGATGCACAAAACAATTGGATGAACTATTCCAATCCTGAGTTAGATCAGGTATTGGAAGATGCTGTCCGTGTGAGCGATCCGATTGTACGTGCTGGGGGCTATCAATGGGCGCAAACGACTATTATGGATGAGGCATTAATTCTGCCCATTCGTGATTATACTAACCTGAATGCCACTAACCAAACTGTACAAGGGCTACAGTTTGATGCTTATGGGTGGTTTCCTGTGTTGCCTAATGTCCAATTAGACCGTAATCAGTAAGGCTCATGTTCTTTTTGCGTGCCATAGTGGGTGTGTTTTTCAGGGTATGGTTGGTGGTTACGTTGTTATTCTGGGCATTTGAGCTACTTCCCGGAAAAACATCTGACGAAAACTTGCTACTAGGTGGCGGTGTGGTGTCTCAAGAACTAGAGGCACACCCTATGGTACGTTATTGGCAGTATTGCTTGCAAATCATGCAAGGCGATCTCGGACAGTCGTTATCTGACGGGCAAGGAGTTACAGAAAAAATTGTTGCACAAGCCATCCCCACCATACAATTGGGTTTGATGTCGTGGATATTGGGCATCATCTTAGGCGTAATGGTGGGGGGAATTACCCTTAACGGCGGATATGTAGCGCAATGCTTCTTGATGGTGGAGAATGTACTGCTAGGGATTCCGGTTTATTGGTCTGCCACTATTCTACTATATCTCTTCGTTGTCCTGTTGGGATGGTTTCCGGCGGGTGGGGGAGGGAGAATCAGTCAACTCGTTCTCCCATCCTTAACCTTAGCATTAGCGTTATTGCCGTCTATCTCCTTGAGTGTACGACATGCTCTTTACGATCAACTGAACCAAAATTATGCGTTGACAGCCAAAGCGAAGGGACTGCATTCCTTTCGTATCGTATGGAAACATTTGATGCCGAACGCCAGCATAACCGTCATTCCGCTCGCTTTTTTAGAATTGGGATTTTTGTTGAGGGGCACTGTATTGACGGAACGCTTGTTCTCTCGACCAGGACTAGGACAAGTTCTTTTGCGAGCAGTGTTACAACAAGATTATCCTGTGGTTGTTGGTGGGGTCATTGTTGGTGTGGTGTTGATGAATATGATACAGATGCTTGCTGATTTGTTGGTGTGGCTATTAGATCCGCGAGTAAGAGGATGAAACAGTTCAGTAGGTTAGGATGGGTGTTATTGGGGTGTGTGCTTATTGTCCCGTTCTTTGCCACTTGGCTTGCCACCCATGATCCTTATCTAACTTCTGACCAGCAATTCATCTTGCCAACCAGCGTTCATTGGTTTGGAACAGACTATTTGGGGCGCGATTTATATAGTCGCTTTTTATGGGGTGGACAGCGCAC